>DAOVLG010000247.1 GCA_030631385.1 Candidatus Coatesiibacteriota bacterium
GGTGGTTGCCCGGTCGGCGTAGTGGGCGGCCCGACCTAGGTCTCCCCGGTAACGGTACGCCGTTGACATGCAAGCGAGCAGTTCGACCTGCAGGGGTGGGAGCGGTCGGCGCTCACCCATGCTCCAACCCAGCTTCAGGGTGGCGATGGCGCGGCGGGGTCGAAGATTCAGCAGGTACGCCAGGGAGAGGGGGATCGAGCTGCGAACGATGTCGAGGGGGTCCTCGCGTTGGATCGCCATCCAGTGGGAGCCGCGCAGGAGGGCCAGCCCGCGTTGCTTCTGATCGAGCGCCAGTAGGGTCAACCCTTCACCCCGTCCCGCGCTCCAAAGACCGGAAAAGTCACGCACATCCTTGGCCTGCCGGTAGAGGTCCCCGTAGACGTGCTCCGCCTCGGTAGGTTTGCCGGTGTAGAGGAGAGCTCTACCGTAAGCCTCGCGGATGAGCCGGCCCTCGAGGTATTCAAACCCTCTCGCCCCGGTGAGGAGCTCCCCAGCCAGTCCCAGGGCTTCGTCGGAGCGTCCCAGCTCGATTGAGGCCTCCACCCGCTCGGCGCCGGTCCTCAGCGCGAGGGTGTCGTCGTCGGTGCATCTCAGGGCCGCGTTGTAGTACCCCATCGCCTGTTCGTACTGCCCCCGGTACGCCGTTGCCCTTCCGAGCTCGAGGTAGGCCTCTCCCCGGCTCCGTCCCCGGCTCCCTTCGAGGGCACGGAAGGCCGCCGCCGTCGCTTCCTCCATCTGCCCGAGACGGCGGAAGACCTTTGACGCCAAGAGCTCCACCCGCGTCAGTCCCTCGCCACGGGCGATGGTTTGCAGGTGGGCCAGCACCCGACGGGCCTCGGTGTAGCCGCCAGTCTCCAGCAGGCGGCCGACGTATTCCAGGCCCCCCTCCACCGCTTTCTCCCGGTCGCCGCCGTAGAGACGGTGGTAGGCGTAAGGGGCGTACCTTCGGTTCTGAGACTCCAGATAATCGGCGAGGCGGTCGTGGAGGCTGGTTGCGTGGTCGCAGTTCTCCCGGATGGTTCTCGAGAGATAGGTGGTGGCGAGGGTGGGTTGGTCGCCGAATCTGATCTGCAACATGCCCTTCGCCCCAAGCTCCCGGAGGGATTTGGATAGTTCGGCGGGATCGTCAACCAGCGCCCCCAACTCCTCCGTGGTGGGCTTCCAGGCGGCCAGGGCCATCACCTCGGCCGTCGTGTGTGCCTCCGGGCTCAGACCCTTCAGGCGCTGGAGGGTCAGCTCCTCGATCTCCTTCGGAACGCCCCCGGCCTCGGCCTCGAGAAGGTCCGCCTCCCAGGATCCGTGCCGGCGTCGGAGTTGCCCGGTGTCTATGAGCTGGCGGAGGGTGTCGGTGATGAAAAGGGGGTTGCCGCCGGCCGCCCGATACGGGAAAGCGGCCGGGCGGCGGGGTGGTGGGCCGCCCAGCATGGATTCGACCAGCTCCGTGACCTGGCCCTCCTCCAGGGGACAGAGGTGGTATACCCTTCCGGGCGGGTCGTTCTCCTCGGTGGAGAGGATGACCGGTACCCGCCGGCAGAGCCGCCCCAACCGTTTCGCCACCCCCAAAGCGCCGGTGGTCTCACCGTCGAAGACGACGGCCCGGTCCAATCTGTCCAACACCTCTGCCAGCGTCCGCAGAAGACGTTCCTCTTCGCCCAGGTGTCCCAAGGTCTCGGCGGGTTTTACCTTCCACAGGCCGGCCAGGGGCGGCCAGCGGCGTGCCAGGACGGGTCCCGACTCCCGCCGGATACCGGCGTCTACGACGGTGGAGTGGGCGATCCAACGGATGAGCTCACCGAGGGGATCGCTCCTCGGGCCCAGATCAATGAACCAGACATCGGTGCCGGCCAACTGGCAGCGGAAGCGCAGCTCGCGGAGTAGCTTGCTTTTACCCATCCCGGCCTCCCCCCGGATGACGATCAAACCTCCCAGGGGTTCGGTCACCTCGCGGAGGAGCTCATCGAGCAGGTTCCCGTGGCCGATTATGCGGGGCGCCTGGAGAAAGCTCTCGGCGGTGGAGGGGGTCTGGTACTCGAAGGAGCGGCCGGTCCAGGCATTGATGGCCCGGATGACCGAGTTCGCGTCACGGAAGCGCCGATCGGGGCGCTTGGCCAGCAGGCGGAGGATCAGGTGTTCCAGGGGATCGGGTAGGGCGGGGTTCAGCTCGGTCGGTGGTCGGGGCGGGAGGGTCAGATGCTGGCGGATTACCTCCCGATCGTCGGCGGCGTCGAAGGGGAAGGCTCCGGTGGCCGCGTAGTACAGGCTTCCCCCCAGGGCGTACAGGTCCACGCGATGATCGTAGGTGACGCCCGACAGGATCTCGGGGGCCAGGCAGTTGACCGTCCCCGGCGCGGTCAGGCGAACCTCTGGATCCCGGAGTCCGGTCGTTTTCTCGCGGTGAGCCAGGCCGAAATCCGTCAAAACAACGCGGTCCGCCCCGCCGACCCCCCGGCGCAGCATGATGTTCTCGGGCTTCAGGTCGTGGTGGATGTAACCTCGAGCGTGGATGTAATCCAGAGCCCTCAGTACCCCCACGGCAACCTCGAGGAGCCGGACCGGCTCGAGCCTGCCCCCGGTCTCGAAGAGGTCTACCCCGTCAATGAGCTCCATGGTGAAGAAGGCCTGATTATCCTCGTCCACCCCAAACTCGTAGACCCGGCAGAGGTTGGGGTGGCGCAGATGGACCAGGGCGGCGAACTCACCGCGCAGGCTCTCCAGCAGCTTGAGCCTCTTCCCGACCTTTTCGGCGCGGAGGATCTTGAGCGCACGGGGTTGCCGGTTCTCCAGGAGGTCCAGGACCGCGAAGACGCGTCCCATACCTCCCCGACCGAGCTCACGTTGGACGAGGTAGCGCCGGGCGATGACCCTTTGTCGTGGGTCGGTCATACAGATTAAAGTAGCAGAGAACTATTCGATGTTCAAGGGGTTACACACGACGGTCGGTGATTTAGGAGAATGCAACCAGCGGTTTTGGAGATGGTATTGTCCTTGAACCGGCTCAGGTCTTCTGCTATCATTTTTTGTGCCAATGCACTTCAATATAGTCCCGAGTCAAGAAACTCGGAGCGCGCTTCCCGGTGAGGATCTTCCATGAAGGTCAGGGAGTTCTTCCGCGAAACTCTGCGCCTGGCCCTCCTCGGTATCCTGGCCGGCTACGTCTTCCTGGCGTTTCACCTTCTTTCCACCTGGGTCATCCACGGCAGCCCCTCGGGCTGGAACCCACTGGTCAGTGGTTTCAGTGGGATTGTGCGGAACATCACCGCCCTTCTTTTCTTCTACCCAGCCATATCCTTCGTCTCGAATCTTGTTATCGGCGCCGCAGCCTCTTTTGTCATCGGGTTCACCGTAGCCGATGAGGAGAAGCGGCGGAAGATCGGCGTACTCGTTGTCGTAGTGGTAAGTTTTGCCATATTGGGCCTGCCGGCTCGTCCGTTGGACCTTTTCCGAAACGCGCTGACCGGCCTGGGATATCTGGGAAAGCTACTCTTATGTGCGGGGTTCGTATGGGCGGTAAGAAGGTGGGAAAAGCAGGGTCGGATCCTGAGCCATATTACCGGCTTCATCTTGATCGGGGTGACACTGTTGTGGTTTGCCTTCACCTTCCTCTTCCCCCGCAATTTCTCACCTACGGTAGCGAAGCGTGATCACCCGCCTGGTCCGAACATCGTCGTCTTTCTGACGGACGCCCACAGAGCCGACGTAGCCTCACTTTATGGTGGTCATGTGCCCACACCGAATCTCGAGCGCCTAGCCGGGGTAGGCGTGGTTTATGAAAGATGCTTCGCCCCCTCGAGCTGGACCATACCAAGCGTTACGGCCATCTTCACCGGTCTGGCCCCGGAGGTGAGCGGCATGGACGGGATTAGAGCCCTTCCATCAACCATTGAATATCTCCCTGAAAGGCTCTCGGAGTACGGCTACCGTACCTGGACCTCTATCGGCAACCGAGTCCTTACGCGTAGCGTCGGGTTCTACCGTGGATTCGATTATTACTCGATCTA
>DAOVLG010000513.1 GCA_030631385.1 Candidatus Coatesiibacteriota bacterium
CGTCCTCGATTTCGCCTTCCGCATCCACACCGATCTGGGGCTGCACTGCAGCGGCGCCAGGGTTAACGGTCAGCCCCGGCCGATCAACCACGAGCTCTCGGCCGGGGACCGGGTCGAGGTGCTGACCTCCGATGAGGCGCATCCCAGACCCGGCTGGCTCCGCTTCGCCAAGACCTCCCACGCCCGTCACGCCGTCCGCCGTTTCCTCCAACAGCACCCCGAATTCAGCACCCGGCCGAACCGCAGCCTGGTCCGCTTCAGCCTGAAGGGCGACCTGGACAGCTTTCAGCGGGTGATTGACAAGATTCACCAGATCCCCGAGATCGAGCTCACCCGGGTCAGTTTCACCCGGTTCGGGCCGGCGAACATCCGCATCAACGCCCGCATACCAGACTCCGAAGAGACGCCCGCCGAGGACAGCCGTTGCGTCGCCCGGCTCTCCGAAGCCTTTCCGGGTCTTTCGGTCGAGGTCAAGCGGTGAATGGATCGGGGTGGGAGATTTTCCGGGTCGGCCCGGCGCTGGGGTTCATCACCCGGCGGACGGGAAATGCTTCGAGCGACCCCATCGCTACGGTCCGCAAACTACTCGAGAAGATAGCCCCCGGAACGGAAATCGCCCGGGTGCATCAGGTCCACGGTCGCGAGGTTCACCATGCCGAGGGGCCCACCTCTTTCCCCTACCCGCGGGCCGACGCCCTCGTCGCGGATCGGTCGGGTTTGGCCGTCACCGTGCTCACCGCCGACTGCGTGCCGGTTCTTTTGGCCGACGACGGTTCGAGGCTGGTGGGGGCCGTTCACGCCGGTCGTCGCGGGGTCATGGACGACGTTATCGGGGCGGCGCTGGGGTTCGTGGAACGACGGTTTGGAATACCGCCCGCCGATCTCCACGTGCACCTGGGTCCAGCCATCGGTCCCTGCTGCTACGAGGTGTCGGCCGGTCTGGCGGAGGATTTTACCCGTCGCTGGGGTGGGAATTTCGTTATAATGGGTGAAGAGGGTCAATCTCGTCTGGACCTGCCGGGGCTGGTGATCGAACAGCTCAAACGGAGGGGCGTTTTGCGGGAGCGGATCATCCTGCGAAACGACTGCACCAGTTGTAATCTGGACCGCTACTACTCCTACCGCGCCGAGGGGGACGCCGCCGGCCGCCACGTCAGCGGTGTTCTCTTGAAACCCTGATGACCGACAAACCCACCAAACCGCTGAAGAGAATCATCGAGCTGGCGTCAATGGGGACGTGCGCCGCCTACCTCTACCTGGTCTACTTCGTCGTCCGGAGCCTGACCACCGCCGGAGAGCCGCCCGGTTGGGGAGCCTTGGGAAATACCTTCGGGGCAGCGATGCGCTATGTATCCGGCGCACTCTTTCTGTTTCCCCTGGTGGGGTTCGGCGCGGGCCTGGTGGTAGGCGCGGCCGTGTACGGCCTGACGGCCCTCCTCAGATTGGACGAGAA
>DAOVLG010000285.1 GCA_030631385.1 Candidatus Coatesiibacteriota bacterium
GCCGCGGTCTTCCAGGCCGGGAAAATCCTCCGCCGGTTACGCCCCTCCCTCAGCCACGGCTCATCCTTAGCCCTGGCCGGAGTGTTTCTCGTCTTTATCTCCTCCGTCTACGGATCGGTGAACGGGCTGGAAACCGCCCTGAACCTCTTCTCGTTGCTTTTCTTACTCCGGATCGCCCTGCGCGATCTTTTAGAGGACAGGCTCACCGTGGGGTTGGGCCTGGCCGCCGGGCTCCATCTGGTCACCCGCCCGGACGCATTCGTGGATCTCATCGTACTGGGGGTCGTACTCCTCTGGTCCTGGGCGTCTAAAAAATCCCGGATCGGCTGGCGGGACGTTCTGCGGGTCAAGCTGGGCGTGCTGCCCGGCCTGATCTTTTTCATAGCCCTGGTCCTTATCTACAGGCAAATCCTGCCCACCAGCGCCGGGGTAAAGGTCCCCGGTCCGGCGGTGCTGTTCAGTCTCTGGGGCGTGAAGGAGGGGTTGCTCAAGGTTCTGGGCGAGTTCCTCCGCACCCCTGGACTCTTTTTGGTTTATGCAGGTTTCGCCTATTTCGTCGTGCAACGATCGGGGAGAAGGGACGTCGGAGGCGGTGATAATAAACCGCCCAAGCTGAGCCGGCCTGTCCGGATCCTCCTCGTCGGCCTGGCCTTCGATCACCTGGCCTTGCTCTTCTTCGCCGGCGATCCCATCGGGGTGGGCCGGCTGTGGCTCACTTCGGCGGCGACGGCCCTCGTCTGCACCCTCGCTGTGCTCCCGGAGTTCTTTACCCGGCGTCGCGGTCTGGCCGTCGCCACTCTTTTACTCGGATTCACCCTCTGGGCCGGACTTCTGGGCTGGCGGCCTTACGTCGTCTATCACTACAATCACCCCGGCTCTCCGGCGGAGCGCCTCGGCGGGTTGATCGCCGAGATGAAGAGGGAGGATTCCTGGTTGGTGACCATGGACATGGGGGTGGTGCCCTACTATTCCGACCTGCCCACCATTGACTCCCACGACCGCCCCAAATGCAACCGCTACCGCGCTCAACACCCCCACGACCTGGATTACATCTGGGACAAGCCGGTGGATTTTGTGGTCCTGATAACGCCCGCCCCGAAGGCTGAATCCGGTTTCGTCTACCACGGCATCAACCAGAGGATTTATGGGGATGAGAGGTTCGATGGTTTTCGGAAGGCGGTTACGGCCGAGTGGCGGCCGCCCGTCAGGCTCGGACCGGTCTTGACCAACGTCGGGCGTTACTTCCACCTTTACGTTAGTGAGCGGATAGCACTGCCCGAGGATCGAGAACCCCCTCTCTGGCTGCGCGAGTAGCACGGACGGTGTGAGATGGGCGAAGAGTGGTGGGAGAGCTTCTTCGACGAGGTCTGGTTGGAGGGTGGCTTCGGCCCCGCCGGAGATTGGCTCATTTTGCAAAACTCCGAACCTGATTATCTCACCGGACGTATGGTCAGCCGCTGGCTGTGGGTGTCTTCCCGGGGGGAGCGTCACGAGCGCGAGATAGACCATCGGATCTACGCCCCCCACGAACTGGTGAACATGGGGAAGCGCCACGGTTTGGAGATGGTGGATGCTCACGGCGACTGCTCCGGTTCTCCGGTGAGTCGGGATTATATCCACATGTATCTGACCTTCCGTAGAACCTAACGTAACCCTGTATAAAAAAGGTGGCCTCCGGGGGCCACCTTTTTGTTGGAGTCCTACGTTCTACCGGGCGATGATGAAACGCTGGGTGATTGCGCCTTCCCCGGTTTCCATGCGGACGATGTACACGCCCGCGCTTGCGCCATCGGCGTCCCAGCTCAGCGTGTGTCGTCCGGCGGCCAGTTCACCGGTGTGAACCGTGGCCACGCGGCGGCCGGCCAGGTCGAAGATCGCCATGGTCACTACCTGCGCCTCGGGCAGGGTGATGGCGAAATTAACCTTACCGGAAGCCGGGTTGGGATAGGGCTCGTCCAGCCCCAGAGCCAATTCGCCGTCTGGATGGTAGGAGACCTCGACGGGACCGTAGGAGACGGTCGTTCCGTTAGCCTTAATCCCCTCGATGTAGTAGTGGTAATCGCCCTCCTCGGGTCGGTCGAGCCAGGCGCCGATGGTGCCGCCCCTGAGCGATTCGCTGTTGAGCCGGATCCGGCTGTAGGCGTTGTCCTCCGCGGCGCGGTAGACGTTGAAGCCTGCGAAGCCGGAATCGGCGGTCCAGGTAAGCAACACACCGTCGTTGGTGGTGCTGGTTTCGATGGCGACCCAGGAGGCGTCCGGTTCTTCGGGTATGCTGACCTGGAAATCGTCCAGATACCAACCCTCGAAGGTGGTGTCTGCGTCGGACTCGAAGCGGAAACGTATCTGTATCACGTCGTCGGCGTAGGCGGCGAGACTGAGCTCCCACAGTCTCCACGAGTACTGCACACCGCCGTGCCTTTTGATTTGCGTCCAGCCGGAGCCGTCGTTCACATCTACGTGCCCGAAATCGTGCCCACCCTGGAATTCATACCAGGTCCAGTAACGCAGTACCGCCGCTTCGGGGTCTACATGCACCGGAGGCGAGTAGAGGGAGGCGTTGACGTTGTTGTAGTAATCGTCTCTGCCTGCTCCGCCACACTTCCAGGAGTGTGTCGGCGAGTGGGAGCGGTAATCCTCGATGTGCCACTGGTCGTTATCACCGGAGTGGGTCCAGTACCACTCCCCGCCCTCAACGTCGTCGTCAATTTGATCGGCCGGTGAGTAGAGGGTGAAGAAGAGGTCCTGTGAGTCGAAGCCCTCGGACTGCACCATGAGGGTGAAGTCGAAGGAGTTCGGCATTTCGGCTCCCGGGTCCACGTCGAAGCCGAAGGTGGCGGAGCCGGTGTCGCCGACGGGGATGGTGCCGAAGTCACCGGTGTCGTCGGTGATCGTGATGTCGGGGTCGGAGCAGGTGAGGGTACCCGTGGTGCTGGGTCCTTCGCCCTCGCCGATGTTCTCGATGACCACCTCGATCTCGATGGACTCGCCGGGCTCGATCAGGCCGTCGGAGTCGGTATCCGAGGTCACCGTCACGCCATCAAGCTCGAACTCGGGGTCCTCGGGCGGTGGGCTGCCGAGGGATTCCACCGCGGCCAGGGCGTCCAGACGGCCGGAGCCGTAAGTGTTGTCCTTGCCCTCATCACCGAGGTCCAGCGCGGTGTCCTCCAGGACCTGCTTCAGCTCCTCGGGGGTGAGGGACGAATCCACATCGAGGAGCAGGGCGCACGCGCCGGCGACGTGGGGCGTCGCCATAGAGGTGCCGTTCCAGCCGCTCTGGTAGGCGGTGTCCGAGGAGATGTAGCAGCTCTTGATATTTACACC
>DAOVLG010000302.1 GCA_030631385.1 Candidatus Coatesiibacteriota bacterium
CGTATACCAATCGGCAAATCTCCGGTAATCGCCCAGTTGATTAAGATACCGCCGTCGTCTGTAGTGGCGAATATATCCACATCCCCGACGCCCGAGTCATCGCTCCACGAGAACTGAATCCAGTTGAACGTAGGCGTTACATCACCAACGTCTGTGGACAGGTTCACGCGGTACTGGAGATAGCGCAGGCCGTCGGAAAGGTAGTCGGAGAGGTCGCCTTCGGTGATTTCCACCCAGTCGCCCATCGCGCCGGGGTCATCGGACGCCCGGGCCTCGACGGTCAGTAAGGTGTCATCCGGCACATCGTCAATCCAATTCACTACACCCCAGCCCACGTTGCCGCCGGTATCCAGGATAGAGGATGTCAACCGGCCTTCGTCAAACCCGGTTACCTCCCACCAGGTGATGTCGTCGGCAAAGCCGGCCGCGCCGAGGATATCCATATCGTCGTCACCGTCAACATCGGCGGCATAAACAGAGCGGGCGCTGTCGAAATCACCGTCCACGGTGTGCTTCTTCCAGCCGCTGACTGGAGAACCAAGACGAACGCGCGCAGTTTTACTTCGTTAAAAACCCCAGTCATTTTCTTACACGCTGGGCGCTACATCTCAGCAGATTTCAAAGAACAAGGACGCCTCTTTCAAGTCCCTGAAGTATCTTGGAATGCGCCACCATCCCGCTCGCATCGGGGTAGACAATGCTGTGTGTTGCTTTTTCAGACTTTGGTGAGATATTTCTTCCGGGCATGCCAGCCAAGTCACGCCGAATCGAATCCTTATCGACGTGGAGGCGGAAGGTTAAACCGATGGGTGTCGTGGCGCGTGCTGGAATAGGGGACGTGGTGGATGCTGGGTCAAACTTGCTAAGCTTAAAAGGAATCGAAAGGATTCGCCGTACCTCCCCGGCCAGTAGACTCCGCGGTTTATCGAGAAATTTGTCGTAGGCTATTCGGTAAGGCTTTGTGCTTGGGAGCCTTCCCAGTGCAAGTACTCCACCCTGTGCCGCGAGTCTCGGAAACACAAGCCCTGCCTTGTTTGGGTCGTAGATCTTCACCTCTTTAGTATTATAGGTGCGCCATGGGGTTCCTTGAGGTGTCACATTTATCAGGTCAGTATCATTTACCATTATCGCAAAGATACGACCGTCAACATTATCATGTGATTCAGCTGCAAAGAACACGGCCATCCACGGTTTTAATGTGAAGTCGATTAATCTGGTTGGTATACTGTTGTGTTGGAGGTAGGCAAGTTTGGCCAAAGGGTTGATATAGACTTGATCGCGTAGATCAGAGATCCATCTCGAAGCCTCATCCAGCAGAGCTTGTTCAACGCGGTCTAGAAGCGCGTTATTTACAACAGCCGCTAAGGCTAGCTTTCGCACGAGAGAAGAAACGAGTCCCCACTCGTGGTTCGCCTGTCCTCGCCAGAATACATTGTAACCATTGGACTGTGCGAACTCGTTGATCGTGTCGATGTTGTTTTTAACATCCGACAACGTCACGGCGCGTGAGTCACATTCGGAATAGTAGTCGCTGGATTCGATCATTACGGTTCCTCCGTGTCAGTCCAACTTCGTCGAAGTTCGGCTCTCTTCTCTTAGGTCGAGACCTGCCAATGTGAGGTAGGATTATACCATCGCCGTCGAAAATCGGTTAAAAATGGGCCGGCGTAGAAGCCCGGCCCAAGTCGGCAAACCACCTTTACCGGTCGCTAGAACTCCGTAGCGCCGGTGAAGCGGAAACCGTTGAACTTGACCGCCGGCACACGGATGCTGGAGAAGTCGTCCACGATCAACAGGGTGTCCTTACTGATCGCCTCGATCTCGCTGAAGGCCCGGATCATCGAATCGGTGAAGCGCAGGTTTTTCACCGGCCGGCTGAGCTTCCCGTCCTCGATGAGGAAGGTGCCATCCCGGGTCATCCCGGTGAAGACCAGGTTCATCGGGTCCAGGAAGGGGTTGAGGTAGTGGAAGTGGGTGACGAGGAGACCGCGCTCCGTCGAGGCGATCATCTCCTCCAGCGAGCTCTCCCCGCCGGCCATGAAGAGGTTCAACGGAATCGCGCCGTATGATGAACCCGGCGGCAGCCCGTGACCGGTGGATTCGGCCTCGATCATCTTGGCGCTGGTGCGGTCGTGAACCACGGCCTTGACGACGCCGCCGGCGACCAGGGACACCCGTTGCTTGGGCATCCCCTCGAAATCGAAGGGGACCGGGTTGCCCGATGGGTCGTGGGCGTCGTCCACCAGGTTGAACTTCTCCGAAAAGACCTTCTCGCCGAGGCGGTCCACGGAGAAACAGCGCCCCTCGGCGAAGGCCAACCCGTTGAAGCCGATGTAGCCCATCATCTGGAGCAGACCGGCGACGCCTCGGTGCTCGACGACGATGTCGTAGGAGGCGGGCTCGAGATCGGCGGGATGCTGGCCGTCCCGGCACTTCTCCGTGGCGCGGCGGCCGATCCCGGCGACGTCCAGGTCGCGGACGTCCTTGGAATCACCGGCGGCCCAGCCGGCCGAGGTTTGTGACAGGACCGTGGTGTTGATCGCGGCCCGGGTCCCCCGGTGGTAGGCCGTAAGGCCCTCCGAGTTGACCATGGCCATCTCGTCCCCCCCGGTGACGAAGGCCCCCGAGGCATCGAAGCCGTAGGAGTCGCTGGCGGCGATGATCTTGGCCACCTCGGCGGCGCGGAACATGGCCTCGGCGCGGTGGGTCTGCTCCACCCAGGAGTCCACCTCGGGGTACTCCTGGGGTCCGGGCAGCCCAGCGAAACGGGGGTTGGGCGGCACGAAGCCGGCTGCGGCCGCCGCCCCTTCCACGGCCCGGGACAGACCCTCCTCCGAGATGTCGTTGGTGCTGACCATCCCCACCCGGTTTCCGTCCATCACGGCCCGGACGGTGACGCCCGCGTCCTGCTTGGAGATATTCTGGTGGATGTAGGAGTTGGCGAAGCGGGTGAGGTTGGTCTCCCCGGCGAAGAGGGTGGCCTCGAGGCCGTCGGCACCGCCCAAACCTACGGCGTAGGAGAGTATCTCCAGGGCTCTGTCTCGTCCAAGCATCATTTGGCAACACCTACCTTCACGCCGCGGAAGCGGGCCGGGGCGGTTCC
>DAOVLG010000271.1 GCA_030631385.1 Candidatus Coatesiibacteriota bacterium
AGATCAACACCATCGCCCGGCGGAAGCCCATCGCACCCCACCCCGTCCTGGAAATTGACTCGGAACTCCACTTCGCCCCTGTCAACGAGCAGCTGCTTGGGGAGATAGAGAGGCTCGACCCCTACGGGGTCGGCAATCCGGAGCCTATATTCCACACCGGCGGGGTCGTCCTGGCCGATGAACCCCGGGTGGTGGGAAAGAACCACCTTAAACTCCTACTCTCCCAGAGCGGCGTATCACTGGAAGCGATCGCTTTCGGGCGGGCCGACGTGGCCAGCTACCTGCCCCGTAACCGTCCCTTTGACATCGCTTACCACCTCGAGCGGAACACCTTCCGCAGCGCCGGAGGGATTCAGTTACGGATCCTGGACTTCGATTTAGATGAGCGTGAGACGGTCCGCCCACCCGAGGTGGTGGTGGACGACAGGCGGGAAGCTTCACGGATGGAGGACCTGCCCGAGCTGATCGGCTCTTGTCCGACGGTGATCTACACAAGTTCGGACCGTCGGGAGGCCGTCCAACGCTTCCTCGCCCTTCGCGGCTACCTCCCGGCAGGTGTTCCGGGTCATCTTGACGGTCGTCACTATCTCTTCTGGGAGACGCTGGCCATCGAAGGGACCTGGTTTCTTCCTCGGGTGTGCGCCTGTATCTGTGATCCCTTCGAGAACCCGTACGATGCGATCCTGCTGCGGGAGCTCGGGCGGATAACCCAGGACTTGCGCCTGGTTCTCCTCTATCGAAGGCACGGCGTCGGGGAAAGCCATCCACAGATGCTGGACCGCGAGCGTCTAGCTGAAATTTACCGGAATTTACCGAAGGATGAGCCCTTCGATGATGACATCATCGGTCAACTGAGCGACCGTTGGCTGACACGGGGCGAGGCGCGCCTGGCCTTGAGCATCTTCCTCGATCTGGGACTCCTGACCCGGAGAAACGGTTTTTTCGAGATGGTGCCTGTAGGCGACCGGAGGGATCTCTCCAAGAGCTTCACCTACCGGCGTCTGGTACGCTTCGAAGCCGATCAGCGTCGTTTCCTCCGTCAGCAGATGGAGTTCTGTGGTCGGGAGCTCTACCGATTATTCCTTACTGTCTACAGCACCACCGGCTGACCCGGCGTCGCTTTCCTTTCTTCTTAATGCCTGATTATGCATAGGCTGAACCTCTCACTCCTGCTCGTCCTTAACGGTGTGACCGCCGGTGAGGTGGTGTACTCCCCCGTGGGGGAGCTTCTGTTTGCAGGCGCAGGTGTGCAGCCGCCCGTCGCCGGAGATTACTCGCCGGCCCCCTACTCCGATGAGGTGGCGGCTCTGGTTGACCTCGTGACTACCCAGGACGTCGAGGATGCCCTCGACCTCGTCCTCTCCGAAGCCACCCGTTTCACCCCCACCGGGGGCTGCTTTGATACCGGTGCCGACCTGGCCTCCTCGCTCCGCGCCTTGGGTTACGAGGTGGAGGAGGACCCTTTCTACACCACGCTGGTCTTTTCCGATGTGGACTCAACCGGCGACTCCCTCAGCGCCGTGGGGCAGGCCGGTCTCATCTATACCTCCGACGATGGCGGTGTCACCTGGTTGCGCCGGGATGACGGGTCGGTTCCCAAACACCTCTACGAGGTGGCTTACGCCGCCGATGATCCGCAGAAGGTATCCGCTGCCGGTTCCGCGGGTACCTTCCTGCAGAGCTCGGACGGTGGGGTGAGCTGGTTGGTCTTCGAGCTTCCCGGCGAGAATGGTCTCACCGTCACCGCTCTCGAACGACCTTCGACCGACGTGATCTACATCGCCGGTTACACCCCGGACGGAATGGCCGCCCTGAAAAGCTCGGACGGCGGTTTGAGTTGGGATTACATGCCCCAGGGATTCCCGGCCGGCGCCGCCTGCTTCGGGATGGAGTTCGTTGACGAAAACACGGGATGGCTGTGCGGTGGGAAGATCAGCGATCCCTACCAGAGTTACATTTCACGTACCACGGACGGAGGCGATACGTGGCAGCTCTGGTCGGCTGTCGGTCCCCTGGTCGTCAACCTCTCTTTCGCGGGCGCCTTGAACGGTTACGCCGTGGGAAACGATTACGAGACGATCCTGCGGACTACCGACGGCGGGGGTAACTGGGAAACGGTCCACAGTTTCAACGGACCGGAGTACGAGTACATGGGCGATATCGAGACGCTCTCCCCCTCCCACGCCGTGGCGGTGGGGTACGGTGGCTGCGTGTTGGAGACCACCGACGGTGGGGATACCTGGGGTTACCTGCGCGAACCGTCCACGGACACCGACGAGGGACACCGGACGGCGCTGGTCGTGATTGACTCCGATAGCCGGTTCGCCACCGGCTATGGCGCCTTCGAGTTAACCGACGATGGTGGGGAAACTTGGTTTAACCGGATAGCCGAACTCGGACTGCCGCCGGCGGTTAACGTCTACGCCAGCAAGCCCGGCGTCGAAGGTGAGGCCGGTCCTCTTTTAATCGCCCCGTACGATTGCACCTCCGGGGATCCCTGGTTCGACGCCCCCGGCGCCGACGCCAACGGTTCGGGGACGGCGGCGGCGCTCGTGGCGGCGGTGGCTCTGGGTCCCCTGGAAACGGAACGAGACCTCGGCTTCCTCTTCACCGCGACCCGCTACTCGGGTGGAAACCTGGGCCAGTCGGGCGGCCGCCGTTTTCTCGAAACCCATCCCGATTTCGCCTGTCGGGCGATCCTCGATCTGGAGGCCGTGGGTTACGCCAACGACGAGAACCTGGACCTGCTGCTGACCGGCAACGTGCCGGGGGAGGATTTAACGAACGCTGTTTACGGCTACGCGCGCGATTACGTGCCCGAATTGACCCTCTACCGGGTTACCAACGGCTTCAACTTCGGTCACGACCACGGCGCCTTCTGGGACGAGGGCCACCTGGCGGTGCTCATCCAGGAGTACTACCCCGAGGAGGACGACCAGAATTACGGCATCGGCACCACCCAGGACACCCGGGATACGCTCAGTATTAGACAGATACTGTTGGCCGCCAAGCTGGCATGCGCCTTCGCCGCCGCCGAGGCGCTCTTCGCCGATGAGATATCCCTTGAGCCCCGGAGTCCCTACGTGTTTCCTTGCCCCTTTCGACCGGGACGCGGGCACGAGACGATCACCTTCGTCGGGATGCCCGCCGGTGGTCTGGTCCGGGTGTACGACGCCACCGGCTCCCTCGTCTACGAGGGCACCGCCGACGAGGGGCCCTACGTCGAGGATGGCGTGGCCACTTGGCGTCACACCTGGGACGTGACCAATCGGGGGGGAGAGCCTTTGGCCAGTGGGATCTACCTCTATCACGCCCAGGGCCCCGGGGGCGACGCCGTGAGAAAGCTGGCCGTTATCCGTTGATCGTAGGGGTGGGTCCGTATCTGTTTAATAAATCGGAACATACGGGGTAGATATTGAGCGCGGTATATCAGCCGACCATCGCCTTCGAGGTCC
>DAOVLG010000273.1 GCA_030631385.1 Candidatus Coatesiibacteriota bacterium
AGATTCTACAGGGGCGGCGGGCGACCGTCAAGCCGGAGTGGGGTACGGTCACGCCCAACCCGGCGGTCTTCTACTCGGGGAGCTCGGCGATCATCCCGGCCAGGACCCGCCGGTTGGCCGTTTCCAGGGGCAGGTTCAGGAGTTGTTCGATCCGGTGCGCCAGGCTGTCGCGCAGCGTCTGGAAGGCCTTCAGGCGTTGGCCGTGCTCCGGGGGTACCCGGACCGGGTCGTCGTAGAACCAGCGGACGGTCGGGGAGCCGGCCCAGGTCGAATTCACCTCCCAGGTGTCGGAGCAGAGGACGATCACGATGTCGAAGCCGATCCCGGCCACGGCGATGGTGGGCTTGGGGGTGTGGGCGGCCATGGAGATGCCGAGCTCGCCCATCACGGCGTGGGTGAGGGGGTGGAGGCCGGAGGCGGGCTCGATTCCGGCGGAGTTGGCGCCCACCGAACCCGCTCCCATCTCCCTCAACAGCGCCGCCGCCATCGGCCCCCGCACCGCGTCGGTCTGCGAGAGGAAGAGCATCCGGCGGACGCACCGCTCGTGGCAGTCGGGTTGCACCAGCCTGGGCCAGCGTCCGCCGATCATGTAAGCCCTTTCTTCACAAATCCCCCTCCAAATTGGTTATATTGTAGCTGGTTTTTCGCTTTTGTGCATCACCCCGTGTGGTGGTATTATAAGCTCGTAAACGCCGCCGTAACCGACGCGCCGCGAATGACCGGGAGGAGCACCGTGCCGGACTGGAAAAACAAGCTTTTCTTCGGGGAAAACCTGGATTTGACCTAGCGGCATATC
The DNA here is from genome assembly GCA_030631385.1 of Candidatus Coatesiibacteriota bacterium. Taxonomy (GTDB): domain Bacteria; phylum RBG-13-66-14; class RBG-13-66-14; order RBG-13-66-14; family RBG-13-66-14; genus RBG-13-66-14. The sequence goes on from DAOVLG010000273.1 coordinate 797, forward strand.
GTCGACTACAGAATAAGTAGGTAAACTGAACAACGAAAGGGAGAACAAAACTCAAATGCCAATCAAACGGATAAAGCCGGAACAGCCGCAACTCAAAATGGGTTTAACTGCGCAAGACAGCGTTACCTTTGAAGTTAGCGAACAAGATGGGGTTGTCCAACTCCATCATGAGAGTAAAAATGGCAAGTTGTACCTCGGCGACTCAATTCACTGGCTGAAGACCGTGGAGGCCAAATCAGTTGATCTCGTTTTCGCCGACCCACCCTATAACATAAAGAAAGCGGAATGGGATACCTTTGAGAGCCTAGAACACTACGTTGAGTGGTCCCGCCAGTGGATTTCCGAAGCGGTCCGCTGTTTAAAGCCTACCGGAACAATGTACGTCTGTGGTTTCTCCGAAATATTAGCCCATATCAAGGTTGCGGCCACCCCGTTTTTTCGAGGCTGCCGATGGCTTGTTTGGCACTACAAAAACAAGGCGAATCTGGGAAACGACTGGGGGCGCTCGCACGAAAGCATCCTGCATTTCCGCAAAGGTAGGGAGTTTACCTTCAACACTGATGAGGTCAGAATCCCATATGGAGCGCATACGCTAAAGTATCCCTTGCATCCACAAGCCGAAACAAGTCAATACGGGAAGAACGGTAACAATAAAAAATACAAAGCCTGGACACCGCACCCTAAAGGGGCGAAGGCGAAGGACGTTTTCGACATACCGACGACCTGCAACGGCATGGGGGAAAAGACGCCACACCCCACTCAGAAACCGGAAGAACTGCTGCGCCGTCTCGTTCTTGCATCTTCGAAACCGGGCGACCTCATCCTTGATCCCTTTTCCGGCTCTGGGACGACCGCCGTTGTCGCCGAGCAACTGAACCGCTGCTGGCTGACCTGTGATTGTTCTAAGCAATACAATGAATGGGCGATCAAAAGGTTGAACTGCGTAGTCAGGAGGTCTATTGAAGATTGGATTCGGTACGATAACGAGACGGCTAAAAGAAGAGAAGGCATACGATGAAACTGACAGAACTTGTGACATGGGCTTCGAACAAAGAGCAGTTCACGAACCTGGATAACTACATCGAGTTCTGCAGAGCTTTCCTGGACTACATAAGAACCAATATTCAGGCGGACATTGTCTCGAAGAACGAGACCCATTATCACTTCCTTCAGTACAAGGAAGAAGGCTTCTACAACGTCACCCGCCCGCTTAATTACAACCTTATGTACTCCGTAAAAGAGCGATCCGTTTTTACCCAGGCCTTCAAGAATGTCCTTGAAAATATTCGATTGAAGAAGACCAATACACCGGCAAACCGGGAAATCGTCAACCGCTCAATCTATACAATCCAGCAATCAATCGGTGCGACCCTTGACGCTTTGCCCGCCGGCATGTCCAACAAAGCCCGCAAGGTCAACGGAGATTTGTTTGAGCGCTTCATCCGATTTATTCTTACATTTGTCGGTATAGATTGTACATCTGGTGTGGTACACGTACCGATCGTCGTCGACGGCTGCGAGGAATTTTCGATGAGTTATCAACACGACCTCGTCATCAGATCCGGAAAAGTCGTTAAGATAATTGGTTCAGTAAAAACCAGCAGCAAAGACAGATTGGACAAGATATTCATTGACAAGTTCCTATTCTCTAAACTCACTGGTACGTCAATCCCGCATATCGCCATCTTCCTCAATGACGTTCAAAGGAAAGGGAGATCACCTAAAAGTTACGGAATCAGCGCAACTTTCTTACCTGGGCATTTCAAGGGTTATACCGTGAAGCTCAACCCGCTTGACGGCGTTTACTACTTTGACATTCGGCCGAACATGCTTACCGAGCCAATCCTCAAAGAACATATCAAGACCTTTGATTACTTCTTATTCGGCGATCTTTGGAACCTTATGTCCAAGAAGGCAATCGTGGCAAAGATCGAACCTGAGAATACTAACAACGACGAGTCCTGAACACCATATCCGGCCCATGAAGGGGGATTTTGGACAAGTACGTCATCCGCGGCGGGGTACCTCTGTCGGGTGAGATTTCTATCTCGGGTTCCAAGAACGCCTCGCTGCCCATGTACGCCGCGGCCATCCTGGCCTCCGAGGGGAGGCTGGTCCTCACCAACATCCCCCGCTTGGACGACGTCTTCACCATGCTCGAGGTCCTGGGTGTCCTCGGTGTCGCCTCGGAGTGGCCGGACGGGCATTCGGTGTCCCTGGACGCCACCGGTGACCTGAAGGCCCTGGCGCCCTACGAGCTGGTGCGGAGGATGCGGGCCAGCGTTAACGTGCTCGGTCCGCTGCTGGCGCGGCTCGGCGAGGCCAGGGTCTCCCTTCCCGGGGGGTGCGCCATCGGCACCCGGCCGGTGGACCTGCACCTCAAGGGGCTGGCCGCCCTGGGGGCCGAGATCACCGTGGAGCACGGCTACATCGTTGGCCGGGCCGAAAAACTCACCGGCGACCGGATCAGCCTCACCGGTTCCCACGGTCCCTCCCGCGGGGCCACCGCCAACGTGCTCATGGCCGCCGTGCTGGCCCGCGGCACCACGATCATCGAGGGCGCCGCCCGGGAGCCGGAGACCAGCGACCTCTGCCGTCTGCTGGTCGCAATGGGGGCCCGCATCTCCGGCATCGGCACCCCCAC
>DAOVLG010000006.1 GCA_030631385.1 Candidatus Coatesiibacteriota bacterium
AGGCCGCTGAGTCCAAAGAGCAGTCCGGCTCCCAGCAGTTCCCGTCTCCGTCGCCGCTCGTCGGAACCGTCCTCACCCAGGAGCAGATAGAAGCCGGCGGTGAGCGTCAGGGCCAGGGGAGCGACCTCCATCGCCCCGGGCAGCCCCCAAAAGGTGAAACTACCGGATAGGGCCAACGCCCAGGCGGCCGCCGGCGCCGTCCATGAATCCTTCCCCCCGATACGCCGCCCCAGGAGCCAGGCCATCCCGATCGCCCCCAGGATACACAGCTCGGCCAGCACCTTGGCCGCCAGAGGACCCGGCAACCCCAGCTTCATCAGCCCGGCTAAAAGCGTCATCCAGCCGAAGTTGGTGTAGCCCTCGACGTGCTCACCGGGATTGTAGACCGGGCCGTGTCCATCCACCCAGTTCTGGGCGTAGCGCAGGGTGATGTAGACGTCGTCCAGGGAGAGCCAGTCGAACTCGAAGGCGTACCACACCGCCGTCCCCGCCGAGAATACCAGCGCCGCGACGAGCAGCCACCTGCCGAGCCGATCTTCCTTTTTGCCTAGGGACACGACCGTTCTCCCGATGAGTCACCGTGCGATTATAGCACAGGGGGTCCGGCATCCCGGTCAAAGGGACCGCGCCGGACGTTGCGGGTCGAGGTGTGTGAGGTACATTGGAAGTGGGTCTCCCTTTTTCTGTGGGAGAGGGATGGGGTGAGGGCTACATTATTAAAAACGGGCCGACCTAAAGGTCGGCCCCTACGAATCTTCCGTGTCCAACGGGGATAGACGCCTATATCTTCTCGCTTACGCTTTTCCCCTGGAGGAACAACGGCAGGTAGTCACGGCCACCGGCCTTCGAGTCAGTACCACTCATATTGAAGCCGCCATAGGAGTGGACGTCAACCTGGGCCCCGATGCATTTGCGGATCAGATAGAGATTAGAGGTTACCCGCGTGGAGTTCACGACGAGCGCTTTCCGACAACGGCTTTCCGACATAGAATCCCGGGTTCCCCCAACGCAGAACCCGGAAAGAGATACTAGTCGCCCGCGGAGCCCGCACCGGATTGAGGTCCGGCCGTTCGATCAACCCATCTCGTAGGCCAACCGCCTCGACCGCCTTCTGGGCAGGACCAACCGGCTCAATATCCTGCCGGCCGTTTTAAACGGCCTGTTGAGTATCCTGTGCGCCTCTCTGTGCAAGTGCCTCATCCGGTCGGGGGTTATGTACGGATGGTTCCAGACGAGGTGCTCGGTGTTGTAATGTCGGTAATCGTGGTCGAAGATACCGTAGGTGGATTCAATCCGGTCCCACATCGGCGTCTGGGGAAGGGGGGTCAGGACACTGAGGGCGAAGACCTCGAAGCCCATCTCCGCCAACAGGTGGATGTCCCGGAGGGTATCCTCCTCATCCATGTTCTCGTGGCCGACGATGTAATTGATCATCCGGTAGATCCGCCCCTTTTCCCTGGTTCGGCGCTCATACTCAATTATCTCCTCCACCCGCTGCTTTTTATTAACGGTGTCCAGCACCTTCTGGGAGAGGACCTCGACGCCGATGCAGGTGGCGACAAGCCCGCGCTCGCACCAGGTGTCCAGGTTGCGGAGCACCACCGACGCCCGGCTCATCGCGAACCAGCGGATGCCGTACCGGGCGAAAAGGAGGGTGATGCGGTCGCTCGCCTTGGGGTCGACGCCAAAGGTCTCGTCGTAGAGCAGGACGTACTTGATCCCCATACTCCGAAGCCTGCGAAGCACATCCTCGATGCTTTCCTCGTTGATGTTGAATGTATGCCCCCCCCCGAAGGCCGCCGCCTGGCAGAAGGAGCATTTGTACGGACAGCCGTGCCTGGTGTAGAGGATCCCCATGTTCAATATCTTAATTTTTCCGTGGTTGATGCATAGGTTGGCGGCCACCAACGGGTGTTTGATCTGGTCATCGGGCACCCGGCGGCCGAAGAGCCCGGCGACGGCGTCCTCACCGGGTCCGATAACCGCGCGGTCCACCAGGGATTGCATGTGCTCGTCGAGGGCGCCGTAGTTCCCCGCCCAGATCTCGCGCACCCCTTGACGCCGCGCCTCGGCGATCATCCTCTCAACCTCGGTTATCTCGTCCTGGTAGACGCTGAAGCCGACGACATCCCAGCCTTCCGCCAGCTTGGCCTTGTACTCATCCCACAGCGGGTACTCGAGCAGCTCCACCTCGGGCACGTTGCGTTTGATAAAGCGAAGGCCGATGCAGGTGTTGCGCGGCATGCACGGGCTAAAGGGCTTGTGCTGAAAGTTGTCGCTGATAAAGTCCACGTAGACGCCCGAAAAGCGCCGATAGACGGTACACAGCAGTACCCGAGGGTTCGTTGATAGTGCACTCAAAGGCGTGACTCCTTAAAAACCGAGTTGGAAGGGTAGAGACCTCTATAAAATTATTATGACTGTGCTTAATTCTTGAACAGGTTTATTAGTATTTATGCTTAGTTTGTCGGGACGGGTTATCACACCCGCCCGCGGGCAACCGCAGAGGATCGTCTCTACGATAGCGGTGAGTTTTTAAAGCGGCCTCGGGTAATCAGGATCGTCACCCGTTTTTTAAACAGGGCGTATTATAGCACTTTTTCAGCGTTGCGGTGATTGACGCGGAACGACCGGGCGGTAGTCGCATTAGAAGCTGCCGTGTACAACGGTTGGCGATTGTCGTTATCGCAGGGCAACCCCCGCCCCGCGTTTGTTATGCCCGTAGGGGGGGTCTGGTGACCCGCCCGCGGGCGACCGTGGACGGTCACCCGCACGTTTAACCCCTCACCCTAGCCCTCTACCAAAAAGGTGAGGGGACAAAGCAGGCGGGCCGACGTATTTTCCATGTTTGGTTGGGAGTAACGCCTAGATCTTTTCGCTAACGCTTTTCCCCTGGAGGAACAGCAGCAGGTAGTCGCGGCCGCCGGCCTTGGAGTCGGTGCCAGACATATTAAACCCGCCGAAGGGCTGGACGTCCACCAGGGCCCCGGTGCACTTGCGGTTCAGGTAGAGATTGCCCACGTGCAGTTCGCGGCGAGCGCGCTCCAGGTTCTCCCGACTCTTCGAGTAGAAGGCGCCGGTGAGGCCGAACATAGTCGAGTTGGCGATCCGAACGATGTCGTCGAAGTCTTTGGCCTTGACGACGACGGTGACCGGTCCGAAGATCTCCTCCTGGGCGACGCGGGCGTCGGGGGGCACGTCCACGAAGATGGTGGGCTCGATGTAGTAGCCCTCGCGACCGATCACCTTGGCCGGTTTGCCGCCGCAGAGGAGCCGGCCCTCCTTCTTGCCGATCTCGATGTAGGAGAGGATCTTGTCGTAGGATTCTTTGGTGATGACCGGGCCGTGGTTGTTCACCGCCGGGCCGTCTATCCACTCGGTGACGTCGTGGGTGACGATCTCGGGGACGCGCTCGCTCAGCTTCTCCACTACCTCGTCGTAGATGCCGGAGTGGACGATGACGCGGCTCCCGGCGGAGCACTTCTGGCCCTGGTAGCCAAAGGCCGCCACGGTCACGTCCTCGACGAAACAGTCCACGTCGGCTGTCTCGTCGGCGGCCATGAAGTCCTTGCCGCCCATCTCCAACACCGTTCGCTTGAGCCAAATCTGAGGGGGATGGACCGCCGAAGCGCGCCGGAAGATGCGGGTTCCCACCTCCACAGAGCCGGTGAAGTTGATGAAGCGGGTCCGGGGGTGGTCCACCAGAATGTCGCCGATCTCGGAGCCCGACCCGGGGATGAAGTTCAGCACGCCGGGGGGCAGGTTGAGCTGCTCGAAGATCTCCACCAGTTGGTAGGCGATGGCCGGGGCCGGGGTGGCCGGCTTAAGGCAGACGGTGTTCCCGGCAACGATGGGGGCCGCGGTGATGCCGGCCATGATGGCGAAGGGGAAGTTCCAGGGGGGGATGGCGACCCCCGCGCCCAAGGGGATGTAAAAGTAGTCGTTCTCCTCGCCGGGCCAGGGGGTCAGGCCCTGGGGTCGGTCGTAGCGGACCGCCTCGCGGGCGTAGAACTCGAGGAAGTCTATCCCCTCGCACATGTCGGCGTAGGCCTCGATCCAGTTCTTTCCCTCCTCGTAGACCATCCAGGCCGAGAGCTCGTAGATGCGGTCGCGGCATATTCTGGCGGCTTTCAACAGGTAGCGGGCTCGGGTCTCGGCGGGGACGAAACGCCAGGTCTCGAAGGCCTCGTTGGCCGATTCGACGGCCTTTTTCGCCAGCTCGGCGGTGCATTTATTAAATGTGCCGATCACCTGATCGGTGTCGCCGGGGTTGATCGAGTCGAAGGTCTTATCGGTCTCGACGTGCTCGCCCGCGATGATGAGCGGATAGGTGCGACCGAGCCTCGATTCGACCAGCTTGAGGGCCTCCGCCATCTTGGCGCGGGGGCCCGGCTCGTTGAAGTTGACGTAGGGCTCGGTTGAAAAGGGGGGCAGCATGGGGCCATCCTCCGTGGGTAGGGTTCTTAGGTGGGAATTGATGAAGGCCCGGCGATTATACGACGCCGACGGAGGGAAAGAAAGGGGGGTCGCAGGGTGGCGGTTGTGGCCGGGGTGAGGATTAAGACAAGAGGTTTAACCCAACACCACCAGAGACAAGGGATTTTAACCCCTTGGGAAGGATCAAGGGGATAAATCCCCTTGTTTTGGAGTCCAACGCACCGGGCGCGGGCGTCGCCGACACCACCTGGAGGCAGATCAAGGTCGGGGGCGTATTAGTCAAAGAAGTCGTAAAATCCGCCTTAGTCGGTGGTCTTCCCGAGGTGGGTCAGTATGAGCCTGGTAACCGACCACTCGTGTTGCACAGGGCGGACCCTGTATTCAGTGTCCACAACCCGTGGTAAAAAAGAAGGGAGAGCCGTTACCGGCCCTACCCTATTTGGTTATGAGTGTTTGTAATACACCCTTCGTTAAGTAGAAGGGGGTTGTGCTCATGTATGGAGGGGGGCTCCCCTACTGGCCCCACGTGGTTGTGGGATACGTTAATGTATTATCATAGTAATAATTACGTAAAGACTTGCGGAAAAAAGTAAAATGAAGTATCATCAGATAGATATGGATTTACCCTAATCAATTTTCTTTCTCAGGAAAGTAGTAGACTATGTATCCCATTGTGTTAAACTTTGTACGAGAGGCTAGCCAATCTTCTTCGTTTGGTTGGATCGGCATTCTCTTAACAATTTTCATGGGTGTTCTTACAGTTTTTCTTATCTTCATAGGGTACGAATATTTTCAACGTAGAAAAATGCTCAGTTACATTACTGAAGCTAAAAAAGAAGCTAAAGAAGCAAAACATACAGCAGAGGAAATGTTAATAAAGATAACAGAAGTATACGATAAAGCGAAGATTTCAGAGCAAAAGTCAGAGTTTTTTAATTTGCTTTCTAAATCAGATTCTTTAATTAGTGAGGAGAAGTTTGATGAAGCATCTGATTATCTCAAGAAAGCCGAAGAATTAATTGATGATCTTTTTAAAGACGTTAAAGAATTAAGTGATGCTGACAAATTCTTTTTTTCAAGGTATTACACGAATTGGGGTAAGTTGTACAGTGGTAAAAAGGACTACAAAGAGGCATTTACTAACTATGCAAAAGCTGTTGATATTAATCCAACAAATGATTATGCTTATTTTTCTTGGGGTTTAGCTCTATCAGATGCTAGTTTACACGAAGAAGCGGAAATAAAGTATCGCAAAGTTATTGAAATTAACCCATCTTTAATTGAAGCACATGTAAATTTGGGTAATTCTTTTTATGATAGAGATGAACCAAATTATGATGAAGCTATAATACATTACCAACGAGCATTAGAAATTGATCCTGATAATCTTGTTGCTTTATCTAACTTAGGGTCTGCTAACTTAAGAAAGGAAGATCCAGACTACGATAAAGCAATTACCCTATTTAGTAAAGCTATTAAACTTAATCCAAACTTTGAAAAGGCACTTCTTAGTTTAGCGATAGCTTTAGGTACAAAAACCCCTAAAGAATATGAAGAATCCATTGTGTACTTCAAACGCGTTTTATCAATTAATCCTACTAATGCAAGTGCTTACTATGGACTTGCTTGTTGTTATTGCCAATTATTTAGTGAAGATACAAGTAAAATTGAAAATAAACAATTATGTCTTTTTAACTTGCGAAAAGCAATTAAGCTTGATTCAAATTATGTTGAAAAATCAAAGACCGATGAGGACCTTGACTTTCTACGTGATGATACCGAATTTATTGAGATAGTTGAAGGTTAGTAAGTAAAAACTGATTATAAGTGGTTTTAATGGACGTACTGATTTACTGCTCCTTTTAAAAGGGGTTTTTTTAAGAACAACGTTATACCGGGACTGGTACAATCGCTCAGTGAATTGGGAATTCTCGCTTTCGATACCGGTAAATTCCCGCAGGCGGCCGCGTATTTGACTTCTGCAAGTGAAGTATTCAACACTATTGATGCAAGTCCACAGGAAGTAGAGCGGATAGCTACGCTTCTGGATAAAACGATTAAGGTTATCAAGGAGAAGAAGCTAGATTTGATTGTTTTTACCCCCGATAATCCGCCCGAGCTGGAGTGACGTTCCGGTAGTGTCGTCGTTATCTTTAAAAAAAGCCCCTTAAAAATAGAGGGGCTTCGTCGTTAGGGTGCGCCCCTGCGAGCCCCACGGGGCTGCGGGTGTAGGGCAAGGTTCAAAGGGACGTGGTGCTCCAAAAAGCGGGGAGGCCGCTTTACTGGCCCTTCCCAATATTGCCTTGAATTTACAAAAAACCCTTCGGCAAGCGAAGGGCTTCTTCTACTAAGGAAGGGGGCCATTTTACTGGCCCCCTTTGGTTGCGAGGGCCGGATCAGAAAGCGGGGACAGTCTTGGCTGTCTCAATGGGATATAAAGCGGGGGGCCATTTTACTGGCCCCCCGTGGTTGCGGGGGCCGGACTCGAACCGGCGACCTTTGGGTTATGAGCCCAACGAGCTACCAAACTGCTCCACCCCGCGTCGGCGGAAGGGAGGTTATCACAAATCGGGGGAGGGGTCAACCGGGCGCTTACGGGAGGCGGGCGTCCTCCTGGGGCAGCGGTTCGGGCTGGGTCGTCAGCTCCGGGCTTACTACCGAACCGGTGACAGTGAAGCGGGCGGTGGCCTCGGCCCGTGCGTTCGAGTTCACCTTGTCGAAGCAGGTGACGTGGACCTCGTAGTCGCCGGGGAGGAAGGCGACGGGGTTGATGAATATCTCGTTGGCGAAGTCGGCGGCGTCTCCCTCGCCGGTGAGGGTGGCGATGGCGCCGTCGGCGAAGGCGATGGAGTCCGGGTCGTCGGTGAGGTAGATCTCGATCTGCTCGACCACGTTGAACTCGCCGGTCTTGGAATCGAGGGCGGGTTCAGTGACGGTGAACTCGACGGTCAGGGTCTCGCCGAGGTCGAGCTCCGCGGCGGAGAGTTTGAGATGTGGTATGCCGTAGCCGGTCTCGACGATCTCCTCCTCGTCGCCGCAGCCGGCGAGAAGCAGGAGGAGGGTCGGAATCAGGAACAGGGGTTTTTTCATGTCGAACCTCCCGGAATCGGGATGGGTCATTGGTCTCTCCTCGGCCGCCGGTCGCGCTGTCCCCGCCCTGAACCGCCTCTTCTATCGGAGTCGCGCTTCTCGGGGCTACGCCTGCGTTCCTCGAAGCCCTCGGGCTTATCCAGGAGGAGGCGGCGGGAGAGGTTGATCCGGCCCTGGGAATCAATCTCGGTGACCTTGACCTTCATCTCGTCGCCGACCTTGCAGACGTCCTCGACCTTGCCCACGCGGCCCCATTCCAGCTCGGAGATGTGGACCAGGCCGTCCTTGCCGGGGGTGAGCTCGACGAAGGCGCCGAAGTTCATGATCCGGACGACCTTGCCGGTGTAGACCTCGCCCGGTTCCGGGTCGGTGACGATACTCTTGATGATCTTCATCGCCTTCTCGAGGGCCTCGAGGTCGGCCGAAGCGACGGTAACGTGGCCGTCGTCCTCGACGTCTATGGATACGCCGGTCTCTTCGATGATGCCGCGGATGACCTTGCCTCCGGGTCCGATGAGGTCGCGGATCTTCTCGGTGGGGATGTCCAGGGTCTGGATGCGCGGCGCGTAGGGTGAGAGTTCGGCCCGCGGGGCTTCGAGGACTTCGTCCATGCGGTCCAGGATGTGGTCCCGGCCCTGTTTGGCCCGGTTCAGGGCGCGCTTGAGCACCTCGGTCGGCAGGCCGTCCAGCTTTATGTCCATCTGGAGGGCCGTAATCCCCTTGCGGGTACCGGCGACCTTGAAGTCCATGTCGCCCACGTGGTCCTCGTCACCGAGGATATCGGTGAGGATGTGGTAGTCCTCGCCCTCTTTGATCAGGCCCATGGCCACGCCGGCCACGGCGGCCTTGATCGGGACGCCGGCGTCCATCAACGCCAGCGATCCGCCGCAGACCGTGGCCATGGAGGATGAACCGTTTGATTCGGTGACGTCTGAGACGACTCGGATGGTGTAGGGGAAATCGTCCTTGCCGGGGAGCACCGCCGAGAGGGCCCGCTCCGCCAGCACGCCGTGGCCGATCTCCCGGCGTCCGGGCCCGCGCAGGAAGCGCACCTCGCCCACCGAGTACGGGAGGAAGTTGTAGTGGAGCAGGAAGCGGGACCAGTACTCCTCGGTCAGGGTCTCGATCTTCTGCTCGTCGGAAACGGTGCCCAGGGTGACGGTGACCATGGCCTGGGTCTCGCCCCGGGTGAAAAGAACGGAGCCGTGGGTGCGGGGGAGGAAGGAGGGCTCGATGCTTATTGCCCGAACCTCGTCCGGCTTCCTTCCGTCTACGCGCAGGCCTTCGTTGACGACGCGGCCCCGGACCACCTCGCGCTTTAGCTCGTTCAAAACGGTCTTCGCCTGGGCCAGCCTTTCGGCAGCGTCCTCTTCGGCGTCCCAGCGCTCCTCGAGCTGAGCGAGGACGTCTTCTTTTATCGCATCCACGGCGGCCTTCCGGATCATCTTGTCACCGGCTTCGGTCATGCCCTGATGGAGCCTGTCGCCCACCACACCGCGTACGAGATCGTTCAGCTCTGGGTCCGGTTCGGCCTCCTCGAAGACGAGCTTTTCCTTGCCGGCCTCTTTGACCATCTGTTTGATCGAGGCGATGATCTTCTTGATCTCTTTATGAGCCGCCTCAAGGGCCTCGGCGAGTATATCCTCGGGCACCTCCTTGGCCTCGCCCTCGACCATCACTAACGCAGCCGTGCTGCCCGAGACCACGATGTCCATCTCGGAGTTCTCCAGCTCGCTCGCGGTCGGGTTGAAGACCAGCCGGCCGTCAATCCTGCCCACCCGGACCGCCCCTAAAACGTGCTCGTGAGGCACCGAGGACAGGGCCAGGGCGGCGAAGGCGCCGTTCATTGCGACCACGTCGGGGTTGTGTTCGGGATCGGCGGAGAAGGCGGTGCCGATGATCTGGGTCTCATGGTTGAGAGACTTGGGCAACTGGGGGCGAACCGAGCGGTCTATCATGCGGCAGATGATGATCTCGCGAGTGGAGGGACGTCCCTCTCGCTTGAAGAATCCGCCGGGGATCTTGCCGCCGGCGCTCTTCCGCTCCCGGTAGTCCACCACCAGGGGAATGAAGCTCACCTCGCGCGGTTTACTGTCTATACAGGTGGTGGCCAGAACAACGGAATCGCTGAGGGATGCCAGGACGGAGCCGCCGGCTTGTTTGGCCACCCGGCCGGTCTCGAGCACCATGGTGCTTTCCCCGACGGTTATCTCTTTACGTAGGTTCATCGGTTAAATCTCACTTTCTTGCCGGTAAGCGAAGACGGGGCTCCGATTATTTACGGAGGCCGAGCTCGCCGATTAGCTTGCGGTAGCGCTCCTCTTCGGTGCGCTGCAGGTAGTTCAGGAGGTGTCGGCGCTTGCTGACCAGCTTCAAGAGTCCCCGGCGGCCGTGGTGGTCCTTGGGGTGCTCTTTGAAATGCTCGGTCAGGTCGTTTAGGCGGGCGGTCAGGAGGGCGACCTGAACCTCGGTGGAGCCGGTGTCTTGCGTGTCGGCGCCGAACTTGGCGATGATCTCAGCCTTTTTCTCCTTGGTGAGGGACATCTTTCTCCTCTAACGGCCGGCGCCGCCGAACCTGGCGACGGCGTCAAGATCGTCCACGAGAATGTCAAAAAGGTTGGAGGCCATGTATCGGCCATCCTCGATATAGGTATGCGTTATCTCCAGGGCGGCGGTGCTGGCCGTGCTTATGAGGCTCCGGCCGTAGATGGAAAGCTCCTCATAGCCCTTGACGTATCGGTTGTAGGCGGCGCTGTAGAAATCATCGAAGAGGAGGTCGGCGGCTCCGGTGTCGCCCTGGTGATGGGCCAGCATCCCCCGGAAAAAGGGGATCAACGGTTCGGCGGGGTCGCGTTCGGCTAACCTGTAAACCACCTCTTCAACGGTCTCCAGGTTCCCGTCCTGCAAGGCGTACATTCCGGAGTCAAAGTCCTCGCGGGTAAGCTCGTGGGGTTTTCTCGAGCCGCAGCCGGTCAGGATGACCGCCAGTAGCACGGCTAACCGGATGACGGAGTTTATCTTCATTGCGTTATGCCACCGGATAATAAAACGCCGGCTCGGCGGCCGGCTAAGGGGGTCTTCCCCTAGCGCCCCTTTATTTTACGAGAGGAGGTCGGGTTGTTCCACCTATGTTCCCCCTCCTCGGGCCGAGTCCCGGTCCTTGAGGGGCTGCCGCCAGGGACCCAGCGCGGGGAGGTTAGCACGGGAAGGGGGAATATGGCAAGAAAAAAGGGGGACCTGAGGATCCCCCCTGATACTCAAGCTTGTCAGGTTTAGAAGAAGTAGAGGACGCCGGCGATGAAGCCGAAGGAGAAACCTGCGCCCTCGCCGATTCCAATAACGGGGCGCACCTCGGCGTCCAGATAGAAACCGGCGCCCAGAGGGATTTGCATCCCCACGTGCAAAGGTATGATGAAGTAGACTCCCCCTGTGGAGGGGTATCCGTAGTAGCCCCCGCTGCCACAAAAGCCTATTCCCAGTCCCATCCCGGCGTAGGGGTTGATCGAGGGAACGTCGAAGGTGTACTTGAAGTTGCCGGTGAACTGGCCGATGAATATGTCGGCTGTGATCATGTCGAAATCGGCGGTGATGTCTATGTTACGGGTTATCTCGAAATCGCCGAAGAAGTTGATGCAGAAAGACGGGTCCTGGAATCCCAGTCGCATCCCGGCGCCGATGCGGGCGCTGGCCGGCAGCACCAGTTGGGCCAACAGGACGATCACCAAAAGAGCCTTACGCATCCCTGCACCTCTTTTCTTTAGAAAGGGGTTTTGCGTTGGATTCGACAACGGGTTGAATCTTATCAGCAAGGTCTAATACGGGTCAAGGAAAAGACATAACTATTTGTAAATAAGTTAATTACTGAATTATTCACTCCAACGATGGTGACGGTGTAGCTTGACTCGATTTCCGTGGTTGTTGTATCATCCGTACTTGGGTATCCGTTCACAAAACGGACAATCACCCAGATAAAGGAGGCATAATGAGGTTAAGCCGATTGGGTCTCTTGCTTACACCCATCCTGATGGTACTGCTGGTCGTCGGGTGTACCGACCCGATAACCAGCGGACCCTACCAGGATCAGAACCAGCCGGCCTCGCCGGGCAGGGTTATGGTTTACCCGCCCTACGACCTGGTTGGGCACCCGGAGTACCCCGGTACTCTTCTGGTTTACCGCCTATGGACCGGCGTACCGCTGCAGCCCGAGCCGTTGGACAAGCCGTACATCACCATGTACCAGTACAGGGAGCCTTACTATACCGGTTTCAAGGTCTGGCGGAAGGCCAACTCCGAGACCACCTGGACCGAGCTGACCGACGGCAGGTACATGGTGCCCGAGACCAAGCGGGACGTTCCGATCACCGCCGATGCTTGGGCGGATTCTCAGCGGCGGATCATCTACGATAAGCCCAACGTGGACTTCACCGACGCCAGCAATGTGGAGCTGGATTTCCCCGCCTACCGCCCCGATCTGGACGGCTTCAAGGGCGACCAGAACCCCCTCGAGGGCTGGGACGTCTCCAATCCGAGCGGCTACTACCCCTACAGGTACTTCTTCACCGAAAACCACACCTTCGGCTTTGTGGACACCAGCTTCAACGTGGACACGATGGATTACGACGATTACAGGTGGGCCGTCTGCATCATTGATTACTCGGGCAACATGTCCGACCCGGTGATCGTAGAGGTCAACTGAAGGTAAGAACAGCGACAGCTGATTTTCGAACGGAGGACAATCATGCGGAAAATCATGCTAATCGTGGCGCTGCTCGTTGTTCTGACCGTCCCGGTCAGCGCGAAGGGCACGCATCCCTACGGCATGGCGGGCCAGTTCAAGGTCTGGGCCGCCGACACCATCGAGCAGTGGGGCATAGCCCTGGGGCTGCACTTCGACGTCTGGGCCTACTACCGTGAGATCAAGGGCTCGGGCTACGAGTGGGCGGACACAACCGACGACTACATCTCCGACGTCTACAGCCGCAACCCCTTCCATCTCACCTTCTGCTTCCTGGACTGGTGGGAGTTCTCGGTGGCGCCGACCTTTGGCGCCCACAAGGTCATGGACACCGAGATCGAGGAGATCGGACTCTCCGAGATATTCATCGGGACCAAGTTCAACCCCCTCATGGAGGAGAAAAACGGCTACCTCCCCGGCATGTCCCTGGTCTTCGGCTTCGAGCTCGGCGGCATCGCCCAAGAGGACGATCCGATCACGAACCGCTACGACGAGGCCCTCAACTGGACCACCCACGGTGGCACGAATATAGACTTCATCTACGCCCTCTCCAAACACGTGGGGAAGAACGACCTCTTCAACTACCACATCAACCTCGGTTACCGCCTCACCCTGGGCACCTACGACATCTACGAGTGGGTCTTCAACGAGGATACAGGGCAGACCGACAGGGTGGTCGCCGTCAAGGACTACCCCGTTCCCGACTACTTCCTCTACGGCGCCGGCTTCGAGGTCCGGGCCACGAATAACTTCGCCTTCCTCACCGACTTCGTCGGCAAGTACGCCTTCGCCGAGGACCAGGTACGCGACGGCGATACCTACGCGGTCACCGACAACTGGTTCCAGGTCGTTCCCGGCTTCCGCCTCTCCGGCGACGATTTCCTCTACTGGGACTTCGCCGTGGGGCTGGGCATCGGGAAGGACACCCCCTGGATCGAGGTCATAACCGGCTTCTCCGCCGACATGAACCTCGTTCCCCGCGACACAGACGGCGACGGTATCCCCGACGACGAGGACCTGTGTCCCGAGGATCCCGAGGACTACGACGGCTTCGAGGACGCCGACGGCTGTCCCGACCGCGACAACGACGGTGACGGCATCCCCGACACCGAGGATGAGTGCCCCAACGAACCCGAGGACTTCGATGGCTACAAGGACGCCGACGGCTGCCCCGACCTGGACAACGACGGTGACGGCATCCCCGACACCGAGGACGCCTGCCCCAACGAACCGGAGACCGTCAACGGCTACCAGGACGAGGACGGCTGCCCGGATACAGTACCGGAGCCGATCTACGAGGGTCCGACGACCCTCCGCCTCGAGGGCGTGAACTTCGAGCCGAACCTGGCCGTGATGAAGCCGGGGTCCTCGCGCAGGCTGGAAGAGGCCGCGCGAATCATGATCGATAACCCCTTCATCAAGGTTCAGATCGTCGGCCACACCACCGACCGCGGCGAGCGCACCTTCCTGATGCAGCTCTCCCGCGACCGCGCCCAGGCCGTGATTGACGTGCTGGTCAGCGAGTACGGCATCGCCCGTAACCGTCTGACCGCCGTTGGCAAGGGTCCCGACGACCCCAGCGCCTCCAACGCGACCGCCTCGGGCCGCGAGCAGAACCGCCGCATCGTGTTCAAGGTCGTCGAGTAAACAGGGCCGGATAACAAAGAGGGTCCCGAGAGGGGCCCTCTTCTATTGACGTGGGTGAGTCTTAAAACAGCAGGTCCGTATCGGGGTGGCATCTTCACGCCTCCCTGAGCTATGATTAGCACGTACGGGTGAGATACCGCAAGGGGGACGAGCGTGCGTTTCTTCATCTCCTTCGACATGGAGGGTGTGGCCGCCCTTACGTCTTGGCCGGCCTTTACACCCAAGGGACCCGATTACGCCTACGCCCGCCGGCAGGCCACCGCCGAGGTCAACGCCGTGATCTGCGGCCTCAAGGCCGGTGCGGAGGAGGCCGGCGAGCCGGTGGAGGGTATCACCGTGGCCGACTCCCACGCCCAGGGGCTCAACCTCATTCCCGAGGAGTTACCCCGGGAGGTCAACCTCTTGCGTGGCTTTCCCCGGCCCAACTACATGGTGGAGGGGCTTTTGCCGGAGCACGATCTGGCGTGCTTCGTGGGCTATCACAGCCGAGTGGGCCAGCCGGGCGGACTGATGGACCACTCCTACTCCGGCGGCACGATCTACGAGGTGCGCCTGAATGGGAGGATTGTGGGTGAAACCGAGCTTAACGCAGCCTACGCCGCCCATTACGGCGTGCCGGTCGGCCTGATCTCCGGCGACGCCGCCCTGGAGGACCAGGTGGCCGAAAGCCTCGGCGGCGGAGTGGTCTTCGTACGGACCAAGGTGGGGATCACCCGCTTCGCCGCCGTTTGCGAGCATCCCGAAAACGTGCTTGAGAAGTTGCGCGAGGGAGCCGAGGAGGCCGTCCGGCGCCGGAATGAGCTTCCCCTGTACCGTGTACAGGAGCCCCTTACGCTCGAGGTGGATCTCACCGAGACCCAGATGGCCGATCTGTTGGAGCTCTTCCCCGGCTTCGAGCGGGTCGGCGGGCGGCGGATCCGCATCACATCACCCGAGATGCCCGTCCTCTACCGGGCCTACATGGGGCTGCTCCTGGTCGCCTGGTCCGCCAAGCGGATACGACAGGAGTAGGGTGCGAGCGTGCCTCATTACACTGCCGGCCTTGTTGTTGTTCCTCGCCTGTGGGGAAGGGGAGGGGGAGGAATCGTCCGTTCCCGACGCACTCACGCGTCCCGAGCCCGGCATCGCCGAGATGGCCGCCTGGCGCTGTGCGGGACGTGATTGGACGCATCGGGGGGTCTACTCCGGTGACGCCGCCGGCGAGCCGGTGGAACTCTGGCGTCTGGAGGTTGGGGGGACGAGCTTCGCCTGGCCGGTCGCCGCTCCAGGGATCGTGGTCGCCGCCGACGAAGCCGGGAACGTGGTCGCCGCCGATCCGTCCACCGGTGAGGAGCGCTGGCGTGTCGAGTTGGGTGAACCCGTCCGGGGCGCGCCCGCGGTGACCGACGGCTCGGTTTACCTCAGCCTGGGGCGTGGGGCGGTGGTCTCGTTGGACCGCATCACCGGAAGGGTCCGGTGGCGCGTCGAGCTGGCCGGCCCCTGCGACGTCGGACCGACGCCCTACGGCAACCTCCTCTATGTGCCCGACGAGAGCGGAGCACTCTTCGCCCTGGATGCCCTCACCGGCGATGTGGTCTGGATCTACGCCTCTTCGGCTGGGATC
>DAOVLG010000235.1 GCA_030631385.1 Candidatus Coatesiibacteriota bacterium
AGCCTCGACCAGATTTTCCGAATAGCCCCATTCCATGGCGATGTCGAAGAAGAACAGCTTCTCGTACTCGTTGTAGTAGTCCAACAGGGCGTCGTAGTGGCTGGTATCGTAGGATGAGCAGTAGATGGCCGCCACGATGCACATGTCCCATTCTGCGCCCTGCAATGCGCTGATGAAGCTGTTCCACGAGTCGCCGTCGTAGCACTCGACGTAGCATTCGGGCCAGCGTTCCTCGAGGGCGTTGGTCAGGTAGTCGCCGCCGTAGGCTTCGTCGTACTTGACGATGATGTTCTCAGGCTTCCACAGTCTTCCCAACCCAGCCACAACCAAGATGACTAAAAGCACTAAAACACACCTCCTCATTTCAACCTCCTTAATTAGCTACCTAAAACTCAAAGACAACCTTCTCACTACTAACTTTAATACCACCTCTAAAGATAGCACACAACCGTCGTTGTGCCAAGCTGTCAGTAGCGCGGGGCTTCTACGCCCCGCCGTATTGAATAGCGGCCCGCAGAGGGGCCGCGCTACGTTATGTTAAAGGGATCCGCTCGCGGGGTTGATCCTTGAATCGAAAAAAACTTCCTCGCAGAGCCGGGGTTCAGCGTCCTACGCTGAGTTTTGACCTTTGGAGGCCGGTGGGTTAGAATCGGCGCCGTCGCGACCGTCAATCCCATCCCATTAACCGGAAAGGAAACCATGCGCAAGTTTACTTACCTGCTCCTCGCCCTGCTGTTCATTCTGCCGCTCGTCATCCTCGGCTGCGGTGACAACGGGGAAGCGGATGAAGAGGAAGAGGACGGCCCGGATGATCCCACCGGCGAGGTCACACCCGGTAACGGGGACGAGAGGCCGTCGGGCGCCAAGGGCGATGCTCGTCTGGCCGCTTTCTACGATTCGGCCGACATGATCGGCATCCTCTTCTACATAGACCCTAAGGGGCAGCTCTACTTCCTGGACTTCGACTCTGGCGAGTGGGAGCCGGACGGCGATCGGTGCCCCGGTACCCCGCCCTACGACCTGGCCGCCTTCCACGATCCCGACGACGACACCTGGGGCGTGGTGGCCGTAGACGGCAAGGGCGCCCTCTGGCACTCTACCGCCGGCTGGGACCGGGTGGCCGATCCGCTGGGACCGAAGGGTCAGTACGCCATCGCCGCCTTCTACGACACCGCCCTCGGTGACGCCGTCATCTCCATCATGGACCCCGGAGGATCACTCTACCTCTACAACGGCGATGACTGGGACGCCATCAGCGACGACGCCTGCCCCGGCAAGGGCCCCTTCGATCTGACCGTCTTCTACGACGTGGTGAGCGATATCTACTGGACCTCGGCCGTGGACAGCGCCGGCAAGGCCTTCGATTTTATCAAAGGAGAATGGGTAGACTCGGGTACGCCGATCAAGGCCGACGGCCCCTTCCGCATCGCCGGTTTCCACGACATCATCGCCGACATCTACCTCTTCAACCTCCTCGACGGCGAGGGCGTCCTGTACGCGTGGGGCGGCGACGACTGGGAGAACACCGGGGCGAAGTGCCCGGGCAAGGCCCCCTTCGACCTCGACGCCTTCTACGACCCCGACGCCGACGCCTACTTCACCCTGGCCATGGATTCCACGGGCATGGTGTACCTATTCACCGGCGAGGACTGGGAGCTGCAGTATTAGATTCGCACACCTTACCAGTCGAAAAAGGGGACCGGTTACGCCGGTCCTCTTGAAAACTTGGGAACCCCCACCGTCCGCAGAAATGCTTTGACTCGTTCGGACGCGTCGGGTAAAGTGATTGGGTTCGTTTTTCACCTCAAACGAAGGAGATACCGATGAATCGGATCGGAAGGTTTTTTATCCTCGCGGCGCTGCTGACCGTGGTTCTCATAACCGGTTGCCGCGCGCCGTTCCTCTCCCTCGCCGCCTTCTACGACTCGACGGACCAACTGGCGATCATCTACCACGTTGACCAGGAGGGCCAGCTCTACTACCTCAACTTCGACAGCGGTGAATGGGAACCCGACGGCGCCCCCTGCCCCGGCACACCGCCCTACGACCTATCGGGCTGGCACGATCCCTACACCGACACCTGGCTGGTGGTGGCCGTTGACGGCGAGGGGGCTCTCTGGCATTCCACCGACGAGTGGTACCGGATCGCCGAGCCGCTGGGCGTCAGGGGGAGCTACGCCGTCGTCGGATTCTACGACACCGCGTTCGGCGAGGACATCATCAACATCATGGACCCGACGGGACAGCTCCACAACTACGTCGGCGACGGTTGGGGCACCATCGGCGACCTCTGCCCCGGCGACGGACCGTACGACCTCATCGTCTTCTACGACTACAACGATGACCTCTACTGGTCCTCGTCGGTTAACGGCGCCGGGAAAACATACGATCTCCTCTCGGGAGAGTGGATCCAGGACGGCACGCCCATCACGGGGGGACCCTACCGCATCTCCGGTTTCCACGACATCATCGCCGACACCTACCAGCTCTACGTCCTCGACGGCGCAGGCCACCTCTACGAGTGGATCGGCAGTGACTGGGAGAAGATGAAGGTCGGGTGTCCGGGCGTGGCCCCCTTCGATCTCGACTCCTTCTACGATCTGGACGCCGACAGCTATTACGTACTGGTTCTGGACTCGACGGGCAAGGTCTACCAGTTCACCGGCGAGGACTGGCTCCCGCAGAACTAGGACAATCCCCGACACGCTACCGTTGGTCGCCAGCTTGAAGCTGGAGACGGACCCGCGACGATGACCCTTTCAATCTGTTAATCATTTCCCGCGAGCGCCACTCCCACAAGAAAGACAAGGGGTTTCAACCCCTTTTTTCAATATAGGGGCGGGCCTCTGTGCCCGCCCGGCAACGCCGTGCGTTGCATCCCGGTATCGCGACAACACAGCATCGCCACTCGAAAGGATAGCGCCGCGTACAAAGCGTAACTAATAGTTCCCGTTGGTCGCTCCCGCACTTACCCCCTCGCCCCTCTGAGGAGCGGCAGTCACCCACGGGTTGGGTTAAGGGGACGGTTGATAACGGCTCACGTCAGGCGATCATCCCTTTTATTTTGACTCGGGCGGGAATGTCGTATATATTCAATAGGTTAATCGTCACCACCTCACGGCCGGAGATACCCATGACCCGGATTGGTAGGTTCTTACTCCTCGCGGCGCTGATCGCCCTCGTCCTGTTGGTCGGCTGCAAGCCCCAGCTCTCCTTCGCCGCCTTCTTCGACTCCGTCTACGACGAGTACTACATGTTCATGATAGACGATGACGGCCAGCTCTGGTACGCGACCCAGGAGGGGTGGAAGGAGGACGGCCTCGCCTGTCCCGGCAAGGCCCCCTTCAGCCTCGGCGCCTGCTACGACATCGGCCTGGACGACTGGATCGTCGCGGCCGTTGACACCGACGGCCAGCTCTGGATTTCCGGGCGCGAGGAGTGGAGCGAGCTGGGCAAGCCGCTCTACGGCGTTTCCCCCTTCTCGCTGGCCTGCTTCTACGACCAGGAGCTGTACCAGGCC
Organism: Candidatus Coatesiibacteriota bacterium; assembly: GCA_030631385.1. Taxonomy (GTDB): domain Bacteria; phylum RBG-13-66-14; class RBG-13-66-14; order RBG-13-66-14; family RBG-13-66-14; genus RBG-13-66-14. Next base: position 3,521 of record DAOVLG010000235.1, read on the forward strand.
ATCTTCTACGCCATGAGCGCCGACGGCGGGCTCTTCTACTTCGATGGAGAGAACTGGAGCGTGGACGGCGACCCCTGCCTGGGCAAGGGGCCTTACGCCGTTACCGGATTCCACGACTCCGTGGACGACCTCTGGATCCTAAAGTCCATAGACTCGACCGGCCGGGTCTTCAACGCCCAGACGGAGGACTGGGCGGACGAGGGGGAGAACGTTCCCGGCGCGAAGCCCTTCGACATCTCCGGCTTCTTCGACCCCGCCTACGATGCCTACCTCTTCTACGCCGTCAACGCCGACGGCCGGCTCTTCGTCCAGGGGGACGCCTGGGAGGAGGCCGGGGAAGGCTGCGGCGGCGAGGGACCCTACCACCTATCCTGCTTCTACGACTCGAACGACGACTACTGGCTGGTCTACTGCATAGACGGCTCCGGGGCGGTGTTCACCCACGACGGAGACGAATGGACGAAGTGGATCGAGGGCATCGAGTAGACATTCGTCCACACCAGCCCGTTGATGAATACAAAATGTAGGGCGGGGATTCCATCCCCGCCGTTTTTTCAAAGGTAGCCCTCACCCTGGCCCTCTCCCACAGGGAGAGCCATTCGGAGGTGTGGGCCGTCGTCAACGACGATGTGTCGAACGTCGGTACGACGATCATTCACCTCGACGAGGGCGTCGACAGCGG
>DAOVLG010000382.1 GCA_030631385.1 Candidatus Coatesiibacteriota bacterium
GTTCTGACGGGGAAGGCGGTGTATGGAGGCGAGCCGGTCGAGGGGGTATTTGTCGCCCTGGTTACCGATCCACCCGCTAACCCCCTCGCCTTCGATGCGACGGACGAATACGGCCGCTTCACCCTTCCCCGGCGCGAGAAGGGGGAAACGATCATCCTCTGGAAACAGGAGGGGGGAACCCTCCTCGCCGCGCGGGGAGCGATCGAAGATGTTACTGAGGAAACGCTGATCCTGGAGCTGGAGCCCTGGCCGGTTATCACCGAGGCCGCCGCCTCGCTGGTCCGCTTCGACCCCGCGAGCGGGTTGACCCTGCCCGCCGACCATCTCCTCCTCGAGGCCCGGCTGAAGACGCCGGTGGTCGAAGGGCAATTCTGGTCCTACGAGCTGGAGCTCGGCGGGGTGCGGCACCGGGTGGGCCCGCCGTTATCCGGAGGGATTACGGCCTACCTGGACCTGGGCGGGGTCACGCTGCCCGTTGATCGGCCTCCCAGGCTTCTGGTCACCCCCCTGGACCCCGAAACGGGGGAGCCCATCGCGGAGCCGTTCCCCTGGTATTCGAGCGCGTTAGACCTGGCCGAGCTGCCCTTCACCGAGGTCGAAGCCGTGGACGAGGGGACCGAGATCAGGCTGAGTTGGGAGCCGCTCTACGGCATCGCCGGATTCTACGTGGGAATAATTCAAGAAAAGGACTTCGACGCCGGGGAGCTCCCCGACGCCGGGGTCTGGCGGAGCCACCCCGCTTTAATCCGCACCGGGGAGCTCGTAATCCCCGAAGGTGACATCTCCGAGTACTGGGGGGTGCCGGGTGGGACGCGGTACGTGGTGGCGGTGTGCGCGGTGTGGCCCGATATGGGCGACCGGAGCTGGTCCTTCGGCGAGCTGGTGCATCCGTAGGGGCCAATGCAGCGGTGCGCGGAGTCCACGCCCCACGTTTTGACGGATGCGGCGAGATGGTGTAGGGTCGCCCCTCTGCGGGCGACCGGGTAATTTAAAACGGCGGGGTTAGGAAACCCCGCCCTACGTGCATTCGCCAATGTAAGGCGGTCCTTCCACGGGCCGCCCTACATCATCGCAACCTGGGGTTAGGGTCGCCGCTACCTCACCCTTATAGTGAGAGGGCTGGGGTGAGGGTCGGCGTGAAAACGGGCGGGTGAGGGTACCCGCCCCTACGTCAGAGCGAATCCGACCCGCCGGAGCCACCCACCCACGGCCGCCGGATAAAAGCGGTCACAGCAAATCGAAGCGCTGCCCCTCGCGCACCGCCACGGTGTCGGGGAAGCCCTTCCGGGCCTTTGCCTCCATCTGGTAGATCTTGTCGTCGGTGTGTCGCGGATCGTGGTGGATCAGGCCCAACTGCTTGACACCGGCCATCTTGGCCACCTCGACCGCCATCCCCGGGGTAGAGTGGCCGAAGCCCTGCACCGCCCCGGAGGCGTACTCCTCGTCGTCGTACTGGGCGTCGTGTGAAAGCAGATCGGCCCCCGTAGCGAATTTTGCCAACCGGGCGTCGCCCCCGTAGTAGCCCTCGGTGTCGGTGCCGTGGACGAACTTCCTTCCCCGGTAGACGAACTTGTAGATGATGTTACCGCCCTGGGGATGGGCGTAGGTCCGGTAGTTGTAAATCCTGAGCACGTCGTCGCCCAGATCGTTTGTATCCTCGTTCCGGTGCCGGATGAGCGGCGGCTCGCCCGCCTTTTCGAAGATGATGATATCGGAGTCATTGATGTTCTGGATGACCTTCATCGAGCCCGTGTCCTCTAGCTGCACCGGGAAGAAGGGGGGCAGCATGGACATGGACATGATCTCCTCGAGGTCGTGGGCGAACATGCGCGGTCCGAGGATGTGGACGGTGGTGGAGATACTGAAGGCGGGGGCGAAGAAACCGAAGCCGAGGGTGTGGTCGTGGTGGGTGTGGGTCATCAGGAGGTTGACCACCAGCCCGTTCTTGCGCTCGTCTTCGGGTCTGGCGTGGTACTCCGAGATGATCTGTTGGCCGAGCTTGATGATCCCGGTGCCGGCGTCCACGATGACCCGGTGGTCCCCGGCGACGACCTCGACGCAGGAGGTGTTGCCGCCGAACTCAAGCTTGTCCGGGTCGGACACCGGATAGCTCCCCCTCACCCCCCAGAACTTGACGTAGAACTCATCAGCCATCGGTTTCGTCCCTTTAAGTTTAGACCAACCGGCAGACCCTTCGGAACCCCATCCGCCAACCCCGACTCCACCACAAAGGGCACATTATACCCCAACAAAGGGGCCTTGCCAATTGAGGGGAAGGATTTCTAGAAAAAGGCCGATCCCACTACTTCATAACGTATTACACACAAATAATTACAAGCGGGATCACCGTCGGTATGAGTCTTTAGCCCTTTCGTAGGGCGGGGTTTGGTAACCCCGCCGCCAACGCAGCGCGTTGGA
>DAOVLG010000461.1 GCA_030631385.1 Candidatus Coatesiibacteriota bacterium
CCGCCCTACATCCATGGGTCAGAAATCTTTCTTATTGGTCCAGATAACTGTTGTGATCGGTGAAAATTGTATGGCTTTTTGCAGAGGTCTCTGCCTGTAGAAAAATATCGCATAAAAAGCGGGCCGCTCGGCCCGTTTCGTCCATCCCGAACAAACGTTCGGTTTCACCAGAAGATCCTTGGTTGGCGGTAAACGACGGTCCGTTCCACCACCCAGCCCACCGGATCACCGTCAACCTCTGCCGGCCGCCAACGTGCGTGTCTGAAGTAGTCGAGCGCATCGTCATCGGCCTCGCGCCTACCCGAGCCCTCGATGAGCCACACCCTCCCCGGCAGTCCTTGCGGGTCAACGTAGATCCCGACCCTGACCTCGCCCTCCCACCGGTGGTCGTTCAGTCTGAGGGGTGGAAAGTCGGGTTCGAAGATGCCGACCGGCCCGACAAACCGGGCGGCCCCGGGCAGGGTCGCTAACGGTGGAAGCTCTTCCTCCAGAATCGGCTCGCCAAACGCGGGCGTACCCTGAGAAACCGCGTTTCTCTCCGCGGCAGGCTTACCCGACAAGACCTCCTCCTCCGTCGGCGCGACCACCGCCCCCTCCATCGGGGAGACGGTCAGCCTTTGCAGCTCGATGGCTCCTTCGCCGCGCTCGATCCAGTCTATCAGAATCGGCAGCTCGCGGTAGGTCTTGGCAGGGGCTAGGGTCATACCCGATTCGGCCACCAGCACCCGCAGAAGGAGAAGGTGTAGAAGGAGTGAGAGGAGCACGGCGCTCCGAACTCGCAAGGCCTTCAACCTTTTGCGAAAAGAAGCCACCGACTAGAACCTCGTCCTCTGGTAGGCCTGCCTGTAGGGAATCTCGACGAAGAGCCGGCAGATGGTGGGTCGGCCGTCAACGGTCGCCGGTTGCCAGTGTGTGTCTGAGTAACAGACGAGGGCGTCCCTGTCGGCGTCCTCACGACCCGAGGACTCCTCCACCCAGATCTCGACGAGCCGTCCCCGGGCGTCAATCAGGAGCCCCAGCACAACCTGGCCCTCCCAGCGGGAATCGGACAGGGAATCGGGCATGACCGGATCGTGGCGTCCTTCGATCAAAACGGGCTGAACGATGATCGAGGGAACGTCGTAGTCGTAGCGGAAATCGAAGGTCTCCACAACCGCCAGGGACGGGTCTCTCTCGATCTCCCGTCGCTCCTCCTCCTCATCCTCGGTTTTCAAGTCCTCGTGGTTGACGACGATCGGCTCCGCTATCCCGCCGATGAGTTGCCGGACGGTCACCAACCGCTGCGGCTCCGCGTCACGCACGGTCTGGATCAGCAACAGAGTCGTCGGCTCGCGCTCGTAAGACGAGGTTTTCCCAACCTCCATCCGGCTCACCCAGATCAGGATCAGCAGATTTAACAGGAGTGAAACCAGAAGATAGGAGTTCCAGCCCCGCCAACCTCGATTTTTCCGTCCATCCATCGTTCCGTAGAGGGGGCTTGACAACACCCCGACGAAATGGAATGGTACTTCCCGTTACTCGTAAATCAATACCCGGAGGAACAGCCATGCCGGTAAAGACCATCACCTGGGAGGACGACGAACTCGTAATCCTCGATCAGACCCTCCTGCCGGACGAGGAACGCTACATCACCCTGGAAACTGCCGAGGACGTCCACCGGGCGATCAGGCGTCTCGAGGTCCGCGGGGCACCGGCAATCGGTGTGGCGGCGGCGCTGGGCCTTTATGTGGCCATTCGACACAGCTCATCCCATACATACGATAGCCTCTTAAACGAACTTCGTCAAGCCAGGGACTATCTGGCCTCCAGCAGGCCCACGGCGATAAACCTCTTCTGGGCCCTGGAG
>DAOVLG010000428.1 GCA_030631385.1 Candidatus Coatesiibacteriota bacterium
ATCCGCTGCCCCCGGACACCATCACCTGCACCGTGGCCGCCGGCCTGGCCGACGACCTGGGCAACGTGACCGACTCCGACATCGTCTGGTCCTTCGATGTCATCGGCTCAGGCGTTGACGACAACGCCACCTGGGGCCAGATAAAGGCCGAGTTCTAGAAGCACGGAAATACAGGCGAAGGGCCCTCCCGCGCGGGGGGCCTTTTTGGATGCGGACAATCACCTACCCACAAGGGGTTGAAACCCCTCGTCTTGGTTTATCGCATGAGCTACCAGCGGGGGCGGTTGCACGGCGGTGGCACAGTTTTTGCGCAAATAAACCGTGAATAGCTCCGCGAAGCTTCACTCCTGCAAAAACCTGTGCCACCGCCTCAGCGGTAGTGATAACCGCAGTTGCATCGCGGGCCTATGACATGACGGTTAGCTTCCAATCATCAGCCGAGAATCCTTGCGGAATGATTCGCGCAAAACCACCCTCGTCATCGCCACCGGAGAGGGGTCCCTCGGGACCCCTCTCTTTCGATGAGATGCCGGTGGAATCGGTCTAGTCGAGGAAGTCCAGGCTCTCCTCGTTGAGCTCCTTGTCGTAGGGGTCGGTCCAGAGGCCGTTCCAGTCGTCGCCCGACGGCTCGTACACGGTGAGGAAGGGCCCGGTGGCCAGGACCAGGTACCCGTCAACGACCACGCCGATCCCATCGTAGACCTCGGTTTCACCGTAGGTGGGGGTGACGGTCTGACGGCAGGCGACGATGTCCCCGCGCGACTGCATCTCGTACTCGCCCTCATACCGTTCGCCCTCGACGTTGGTCCCCTCGCAGGAGAAGGTGCCTTCGTTGGGAAGCTTCTCCAGCTTCGGGGGATCGGGCGGCTCGGCCCCGCCTGAAACGATGTCCACGTCCAGAACGGTGGAGGAGCCCCAGGTCACCCAGCGTCCGCCCATGGCGCCGTCCCCCACGGTGAAGACGCCCAGCCAGGGCTCCTCGGGATCGGGGAGACAGAGCGCCAGGTACTTTTCGCCGAAGACCAGGACCGGGGCCTCGAAGGGCTCGCCGTCATCGTCCCAGGTGGCGATGAAGAAGCCGTTCTCCTGTTTGGAAAACTTGAGGTCGTTGTCGGTGAAGAAGGTCATTACGTCGAGCTTGGCGTCATCGGGGGTGAGGATCTCCGAGGCCAGGGCGCCGGCCTCCCGATCCACCCAAAGGCCGACCCAGTCTTCACCCGTTTGCTTGAAGACCGTAAGGAAGCCCTCGTTGTTCATGATCAGGTAATCCTCGACCAGGGCGGCGGTGCCGCAGAGCTCCGTCTCGTTCTCCGTCCCCGGGTTGACCAACTGCGCACAGTAGATGGACATACCGTTCGGGGTGAGATCGTAGTAGCCGAGATAGGACACGCCGTAGCCGTCAACACCGAGAACGTTGAGAATCCGCCCCGAATCCAGGGGCCTGATCTCCGGCGGCTCCGGGGCAACCTTCCCCGCGGCGGTAATGGTGTTGTACGTGGTCTCGGGGTCGCCGTAGAGGAAGAGATGCCCGGCCATGGCGCCGTCGCCCACGGTGAAGATGTAGAGCGGGTTGTTGTCCACCGGCTCGGCCACGGCGAAGTAGTTCTCGCCGAAGGCCACCCCGATGCCGGTCAGGCTCTGCTCGACGCCCGACTCGTCGGTCCAGCGCCAGATCACCTCGTACCAGCCGCCCTCGGTCTTAATAAGCTCCACCGGGTAGATGTCGGTGACCCCGTCGGCAAAGGTGACGACGTGCTCATAGCTCCCGCTCAGATCCGTCTCCAGGTTAACCAGGGTGGCGGGATCGGTGTCGGCCAGCACCAGCGAGTACTCACCGGAGATGTCCAGCTCCTCGTTCAGGACGTCGGGCCTCCCTCCGCAACCGGTGAGAAGGATTGCCGCGGTCAGGGCGGCAACGATCAGGAAGAAATCAGTTCTCATTGAGCCTCCAGGGGTATCACAGAATGCGGGGCCGCTTCAAACAAGCCCCGCCTTTACTGAAGATTGCCGGCTGCGTTAATGCAGGCGGCCCTGTAGTTCATGGCCTTCGTTCCAGTCGGCCTCGTAATCGGAGTCA
>DAOVLG010000009.1 GCA_030631385.1 Candidatus Coatesiibacteriota bacterium
CCGACAAAACCGTCACAGACCAAGACATCGGCCCCGCCGGTGTAAACGCCGCGCCCCTCCACCATGCCGATGAAGTTAATCCCGGGGGTTCGTTGGAGAAGCTTATGGGACTCCACCACCAGGTCGTTGCCCCTGGCGGCCTCCTCGCCGATGGAAACCAGGCCGACCCGGGGGTTCTCCACCTCGAAGATGTGCCGCAGATAGAGGCTCCCCATCACGGCGAAGCCCACGAGATGACTGGGGCGGTTCTGGGCGTTGGCACCGGCATCGATCAAAACGCCCCAACCGTGGGTGCCTGGGAAGGCCACGGCTATCGCCGGCCGCTCCACACCGGGCAGGCGCCCCAGGTGGAGGATCGAGCTGGCCACCTGGGCTCCGGTAGAGCCGCAGGACACCAGGGCGCAGGCCTTTTGGTCCCGGACAAGACGGGTGGCCACGGCGATGGAGGCGTCCTTCTTCCTTCTCAGGGCATAGGTGGGGCTCTCGTCCATGGTTACGGTTTCGGCGGCGTGGACGATGGGGAAGGTTTCGGGTGGTATCCTTCGGCGCTTCAGCTCCTCCCGGACCTCGTCGGTTTGGCCGACGAGGGTTATGGGGCCGATCCCGTTGAGCAGAGCCAGCCTGGCGCCCTCCACCTGGGCAGAGGGTGCATGGTCGCCGCCCATGACCTCCAGAGCGATGGGCAGAGCATCCTCGGCGGTTTTGTCACTCTCCGGCAAAGGAACTTCCCCCGTTTGGAGGTATATTTAAGCGGCGCGGCTCGCCCTAGCCCCGCGCCTGCAAGGTACCAAACGACCGGATGAACCGCGCTTCCGGCTCTACTCCTCCTGTTTAACGGGGATGATGATCTGGCGCCCCTTGTAGTAGCCGCAGGAGGGGCAGATCCGGTGGGGCAGCTTGGCCTCACCGCAATTCGGGCAGGGGGTCAGAGTCGGTACGCGGATACTCCGAACCCAATGAGCCCGGCGCATGTCGCGTTTGGAGCGGGATTTCCTTCTCTTCGGTACGGCCATCTGAAACTCCGGATACTACCTGGCCGCAACGGCCAGCACTATGTCTTTGGTGTCCCGGGCGATCAACAACTCTTCATTGGTGGGGATGACCCACGCCGATACCTTAGAGCCTTCCTTCGTAATCATGCCCTCGTCGCCTGAGCCCGGTTTGAATGCGTAGGAATTTAGCTTACGCCCCAGTTCCAGGCCCAAATAGCCGAGTGGAGAGCAAACGAGCCCTCGGACGACCGATGAGTTCTCACCTATTCCCCCGGTGAAGACGACGGCGTCCACCCCGCTCATCACGGCCGTGTAGGCCCCGATGTACTTCCGGACGCGGTACGCGTACATTTCTATGATCTCGGTACACAGAGGATCATTCTTGAAGTACTGCTCCTCCACGTCCCGCATGTCTATGTACTTATCGCTGGAAAGGCCCTTTATGCCCGAGCGGCGGTTGAGGAGGTTGTCCACCCGCCCCGGAGAGAATCCCTCGTTCTTCATCAAGAAGACGGGGATGGCCGGATCAATGTCGCCGCAGCGGCTCCCCATCATCAGGCCCGACAGGGGGGTGAACCCCATCGAGGTGTCCTCACTCTTCCCTCCATTCACCGCGGTCACGGAAGCGCCGTTCCCCAGGTGGCAGGTGATGATCTTCAGCTCCCCGATCGGAGCTCCCAAAAGTTCGGCGCAGCGCTGGCTGACGTAGCGGTGACTCGTCCCGTGGAAACCGTACCGCCTCAGGCGATACTTCTCGTACAGCCACGCCGGTAACGCATAGAGGAAAGCCATCCGCGGTATAGTCTGGTGAAAGGCCGTATCGAAGACACCAACCTGGGGAACGTGGGGAAGCGCCCGGCTGGTGGCGTCTATCCCACTGATGTTGGCCGGGTTATGCAGAGGTGCGAGTGGGATGCACTCCTCGAGAACCTTGTGAACCCTATCGTCAATGAGCATGCTCTCACTCAGATGTTCCCCACCGTGTACGACCCGGTGCCCCACGGCCTCGATCTCCTCGACGGATCCGAGAACCCCCTCCTGGGCGTCGGTAAGCTGATCCAGGATGACTCCGATGGCCTCGGCGTGGTCGTGTACATCAGGAGGTTCCTTCTCGATCCTCTTCTCTTCAGTTTCGTACTTAAACCGGGCCTGCACCGCCCCGATCCGCTCAACGATGCCCTTGGCCAGCACCCTCTCGGTGGTCATATCCAAAAGCTGAAACTTGACCGAGGAGCTGCCGCAGTTCAGGACCAGGATATTCATCGGAAAGTTTGCCGTTCGAGAAGAGAGTATACCGTTGCCGTCCTCAAGACAGCCGTTTTAGAACGGTTGGAGCGGCTTTAGGAGCGGTAGTTTAGCACCCGAGGGTACGTTAGTCAAGGACACGGCGCCCTCCGTCACGGCATGAAACACTGTGGAAACGGACGGCACTTGGCCATCCGTTTGAGGAGGTGTTGATTGAGAGGGGGAAGGCTATCGGGTGACGACCAAGGGTGTGCTCACGCTTCGGCCGCCGGCGGTGGCCTGGATGAAGTACGCCCCCGAGCGAAGCCCGCCGGTTTCCACCACCAGCTCGTGCCGGCCGGCGGTTAACGTTCCTCGGAAAACGGTACCGACCCTACGGCCGGCCGTATCGTAGACGGCGACCTCAAGGTCGCCCGTAGACTGGATATCCAGATGTAGTACGGCGTCGCCGCTAGTTGGGTTGGGGTATACCGCGGTAATCCTCGCCGCCGGCACCGGTGAATCGTCGCCCGGCCTACCCGGAACGGCGTCGTGACGGTAGTAGATGTCCCGGGTTTCCCATTTGTCTTCGGTGTACAGGTAGATCATGTTGAGATCACCCTCGGGACCAGCGGAAAGGGACACCATCGCGTGACTACCGATGATCGGGCTGATGATCTCCGGAACGCTTATACCGTTCAAGCCCACCGTGGCCTGGTATAGGTTGTAACGCCTGCATTGACCCTCCAGCCACACCAGCCGGACGCCGTTCCACGCCGTCTCGATCGCAGCCTGCTTTGTATTCCGGTCATCGTCGATGCTGACCTTGTGTCCCAACAGGAGCCAAACGTCGTCCGGGTCGGAGATATCCTTGACCGAGTAGCGTATCTGGGCGTTGACGTCCGAATCCGGGTCCATGATGCCCATCGAGAACTCCTCTCCCTCCGGGACGTAGAAGTGGGACAGAAAGAGCATGTTCTCGAAGAAAGCGATATCCTGGGGACCGCCGCTACCGAGGTTAACCTCATCACCCCAGGTGCCGTCGGAGCTCATCTTCATGTAGTAGATGAAGTACTCATCTCTCTGGATGCGCGAGTCGGCCCAGAAGAGGTGGAGCTGTCCTAAACCGTCGAGGCTCATCGTCGGAATCGCCCTGATGCGGACGCCCACGTTTGTTATCGGAACCTCAGGCGCCCACTGGCCGTTCTCCCAATAGGTGTAGTAGAGTTCGTTTCTCCCGTACGGCTCATCACGGCCGTCGCCCCATACAAGGTGCACCTTCCCGCCGGGCTCGGCCACCGCGACCGGATGCAGACAGTTGTTACCGGGTATGACCACAAAGGGCAGATCTTCGCTCCAGGTTTTCGAGGACGCATCGTACCGAGCGTAGAAAAGATCGGGATACGGATGATTGATGCGGTAGTCGTACCAGACCACGGTTATGTTCCCCTGATCGTCAATCGCCATCGTGGGCCCATGGGAATTTTTCTCCCCGTTGCTGATGCGCACCGGTTCGGACCACGATACACCGCTCTTCTCCACGTAGTAAATCTCGCGGTTGTCGGGCTCGTCCTGATCGGAGAAGTACACCAGGTGAAGCGTCCCATCGGGGCCCACAAGCTGAGAGTTTTTTCCCGGGCCGCAGGTGAACTCCATCGCGTCGGTACCGACGACCACCTCCGGCTCGGACCAACGGTGGGCGAAAACCACCGCCGCGAGGAGCACGATCACTAAAATCACCCTTTTCATCTTTTCCTCCGGCTCACCAATCCGTTGGTGAAGTTAGCCTAAAAATTCTCCTTTGGCAAGACGCTTTTTCCCAGACCCTCTCAATTCTACCACTAGTAGACGCATACACCGTGCCATTTTGAGGTATGATCGGCACCAATTTTAACCGCCGTTAATGTGAGCAATATGAACAGGTTACAGATCACCTACCGGGCGCTCTCATCCCGGCGAGATCCCGGTTAGCTCAAAACGTTACCTTTTATCCCGTCCGATGGGGTCAACCACCCCATAAAAACGGGCGGAAAACCCGCCCCTACTCGTACCGACTCCAATACCATCGCCTACGGTTCCGGCGCCCACACCCCTCCACCGTCCCCGTCATCGTCATCGTCATCGTCATCATCTCTCTCATCATCGGGGGTGGGACCCCAGACCTCATCGTCGTCCTCGTCGGTTTCCGGTCCCCAGGCCGGTTCGTCCACATCGTCCGACTCAGCGGGGGTACAGAACACGGCGAACAGCACATCGAAGAGGCACGAGGAGACAAACTCATCCTCCTCCTCCGATTCCACGTCGAACCCGAAGAAAAATTCCTCCACGACAAAACCCTCGGCCACGACGCTCACGAAGCGGGTCTCCAGAGGGCTCTCGTCACCGTTATAGACGGTGAGGCGATGGGCGCCGGCGGAGAGCCTGAGCTCAAGTCCCTCGGACGGTATCACCCCCACGGGGTTTCCGTCCACGGCGGCGGTGAAACCCCTGCCGTCGCAGCGGATCAGGAGTCTCCCGTAGGCAACCGACGTTCCGGCAACCGGCGGGAAATGGCGGTGGAAGCCTTCGGTGGCGACGGCGGTCACCAGGGGAAGAACATCACCGGAGGAGCCGGCGAAACGTCGCTCCTCCAAGAGACTGCCGTCAATGCCGACCAGGTGGAGACTCCAATCTCCGCTCTCCTCGATGAACACGAAGAGGATGGCCCGGGCGCCGTGATCGGCCGCCGGGACGAGGTAGGGAGTAAAATCGCGGACGCGGTTAGCCGGACTCCAAACCTCGGACACCGCAACATCTTCCACGGTTCCGGCATATACCAGGCCCATCTCACCGCCGAAGGCCTCGAACAGCAGCTCGTCGGCGCGCTGAGCCTCACCGGTGGGGGATGCTCGCAGGTCTACCACCGACGCCAGGGCGATCCTCTCGCCGACCGTGGAGAGGACCCGCAGCTCTCCACCGTGGGACGCCAGGCTCAACAGGGCGACCAAACTGCAAAGGGCTCTTCCGATCGTACATCCTCCCGTTTCCATACCTTTTTATTATACCAGGAAACCGTTCCGGCGCCCGGCCGATTCGCCTTTATTTACCCTCCCCCGCTATGGTAGCATCCCACAGTTCATACGTGCGGAGGTGGCGATGCGGCTCTACGAGTACGAGGCGAAGGGCTTCTTCGGAGAATTCGGCATTCCGGTGCCGAAGGCGCGGGTAGTTAACGATCTCGAAGAGCTGGGCGGGATTTCCGGCGAACTGGATTACCCGGTGGTGGTCAAGGCCCAGGTACTGACCGGCGGCCGCGGCAAGGCCGGCGGGGTGAAGGTCGTCATGGACCCAGCCGAGCTTCTGCGCGAAGGCGAACGCATTCTCGGGCTCACGATAAAGGGTTTTCCGGTGCGCAGGCTCCTGATCGAGGACGCCCTGGACATCTCGGCGGAACTCTATCTGGGGATCACCCTCGACCGCGCCGCCTACAAACTGACCATCATCGCCTCCCGCGAGGGCGGCGTCGAGATCGAGCGGGTGGCCGAACAGAGGCCGGAAGCGATCCACCGGCTCTCGGTCGGGATCAACGAACCTTACTACATCCACCAGGGTGTGACGTTGGCTCAGAAGATAGGTTTAGCGGGGAGACACCTCACCGGCTTCGCCGCAATCACCTCCCACCTCCTCGAACTGTACCGCAGACTCGACGTGAAGATGGCGGAGATCAACCCTCTGGTCATCACGGTCGAGGGCGGACTCATCGCCGCCGACGCGCGCTTGAACTCAGATGACGACTCCCTCTTCCGTCAGCCCAGGCTCGAGGCCCTCGCCGGCGGCGGACGCCACGAGGAGGGGGAGCTCACCGAGCGTGAACGCCGGGCCCGGGAGCTGGGCATCCCCTACCTCGACCTCGACGGCGACATCGGCATGTTCCCCGGCGGCGCCGGATTCGGGATCATGGGCAACGACTTCATCCACTACTTCGGCGGCCGGCCGGCCAACTTCATGGACTCCGGCGGCGGACCGACACCGGAACGGCTGGCTAACATGCTGAAACTCCTCGACGATAATCCCCAAGTCAAGGCCATCTTCGGCGCCCGTTTCGGCGGCGTCTCACGCTGCGACGACTTCGCCAGGGGCGTGGTGAAGTTCCTGAAGGAACACGGCCTCTCCAAACCGATGGCGCTTCGCTTCACCGGAAACATGTGGCGGGAGGGTGTGCGCATCTTTACCGAGGAGAAGGAAAAAAATCCCGAGCTCTTCGAAAAGATCGAGTTCTTCGGCATCGAAACGCCGATAGAAAATGTGGCCAAAAGGGCCGTGGAGCTGGCCCGCGAGGCGGCCGGTTAGACGGGATGACTTAGGATGAACTTAACGGGACGCGCGTAAGTATTAGAAACAGAGACTGTTGCAAAATGCCATTTTGGCGTAATTTGATGGCTAGCAGAGCTGTCAGCGAAAAACGAATATTCCCCGTAGGGGCGGGGCTCCGCCCCCGCCCGCGGGCGACCGCAGAGGGTCGCCCCTACGAAGACCCCTTTTATGCAATAGTCTCAAACAACCAATTTATCTGTTTAAACCTGGAGGAACAATGCGGCGGCTCATCGTCCTGACTATCATCCTGGACCTCATACCCGTCTTCGCCCTCACCGACGACATCGTGGTGGACCTGCTGGTGGACCTCTACACCGCCTCCTATACCGGTATCACCGAGGCGGAGATCTTCACCGCCTACGGCACCACCGAGGATGAGCTGAACTCTTACCTGGACTCCCTTCCGCCGAAAAGGCAGGACGCCATCTGGGAGCGGATGGAGGAGGGTTACTACGCCTTCTTGGATTCCCGCTTCGAGGACTTCTACGGCGAGCCGCCCGCCCTCTTCGAGGCCCGAAAGCTCGGCGGCGGGACCTACGAGCTGGAATTAACCGGCAAGGTGCTCTTCATCAACGTCTTCGCCACCTGGTGCTCCCCCTGCCACGACGAGATACCGCATTTCGTCGAGCTCATCGAGGAGTACGGCGGTCAATTCGAGTTGGTAGGTGTGAGCATGGACAGCTACACCGACGTGGAGATGCTTGAGGAGTTCGCCGGCAATCTCGGCATCAACTATCCCGTAGTTCTCTACACCCAGATCGGCGACGAGGCACTCGACTACTACTCCGTCCAGAGCATCCCCACCACCTGGGTGGTGAACCCCGAGGGCCTGGTGCAGAGGGTCATCATCGGCAGCCGGCCTAAAGAGGAGTTCCGGGAGCTGATAGACTCCTACCTGGTCGGCCATTAACGCCGCGGCTTCCCTCTCCCGGTGGGAGGAGCATTCGCCCACGGGTCGGGGTGAGGGCTTCCTTATAAAACGGGCGGGTCTAAAGACCCGCTCCTACATTCATTCCCCCCCTCTGTGGGAAGGTTTAAGGAGGGGGATTCGATAAATCCCCTCTCCCTTCTAAGGAGAAGGCTAGGGTGAGGGATGAGGAGAGGGTTGAAAAAGGACGGCGTACTCAAGTCCCCACCCTACGCATCATTGCTCGATGTAGGGCGGCCCCTCTGCGGGCCGCCGCTCGAATATAAAAAAACGTAGGGATCTACCGGCAGGTCGGCCCGGTAAATTTGGCGGTAGAGACCTGTACCACCTCAGTATCAGAGATGGATTAAAAAGCGTAGGAAAGTGTGGCGGTGTAACCCTGTCCCAGGCCCTGGGGACCGAAGCCGACGGCGAAATCCACCCCGAGCCCGCCGAGGGTGAAGCCCACCCCGGCGCGTAACTCCCCGCCGTCGTGATAGCCTATCCTCAGCGCCGCCACCTCGGCAATGGTGTACTCCGCCGCGAGGGACCAGCGCCAATTAGCGTGGAAATCCGCCTTCACCCCCGCCGCGACGACGAGCCCCTCCCAGGTGAAGCCGAACGCGCCGCGCACCCGCCGCTGACCCAGACTGCGCACGTCGTAGAGCTGGATGTTGGGCTGGAAAAGGTTCTCCAATGTCGCCGCCAGGTAGAGCCGCCGCCAAATCAGCGGAACCGCGAAGCCCAGGTCCATGCCGAAGCCCTGATCCGCCGCGTCGGCCAGCTCCCGGGCGAAGATGCGAAAACCCAGTCCCAGGTAGTAGCTCGGCCGGTACTCGGGCGCCCGGCTCACCCAATCCTCCGGCTCCTCGTAAGTCTCGACGTATTCCTCGATCTCTCCGGTTTCCTCTTCCTCAGCAAGATTGATTTCGTGGTCCTCGGGGAGAATCACTTTTGTACCCAGGCCGATGGACCAGCCCAGGTTGATCGCCGTTGCCACGTCGCGGTAATTACGCCCGGTGGGCCGGCCGGCTTCATCGTAGCCCGGGATGGACCCCGCATCGGAGCGGCCGACGTCGAGGACGAGAGTCCCCAACCGGAGGAAACCGGTGATGGGGTAGACCAGGCTCAGCGATTGGCGGTTTACCTCGGGCAAGGCCGAGAAGGGCATCGCGTATGTCGCTCCGACCCGCGTCCGCTCGACGTAATCGGCGAGGAGGGGATTTGCGCCGGGAAGGTATCCCGGCTGGCCGGGAACGGCGATCATGGCGTCGCCGAACACGTACTCCCGCGCACCGAAGGCCGAACCGAACTCGATCAGAGGGTCGGCCCCTCCGGCGGCCGGCGCGATTACGGGCAGGACAAGAATTAGTATTAGTCTTCGCATTCCTTCGATCAGTTGAAGAGCACCTTCGTCCGCCAGGCGGCCAGACGGATGGTGGCGGCATCCAGGTATCCGAGGGCCCACCACCGTCCTTCACGAAAGCGGACCGCGTTCAGGAGCAGGTCACCCCACCCCAGGCCGAACACGGCGAGGTCGGTCAGCCACTCGTCCTTTCGATCGAGCTGGTTTGGCTTATCATGCCCGTAGCCGGGGTTGAGCACCCGGTAGTAGCCGTGGCGGAAGAGGAAGACGTGGGCGCTCTCGTGGGCCAGGATGGCCCCCACCGCCAGCGGATCCTCCCGGAAGGCCCCGGCGATGAAGATGCGTCTCGGCTCGGGCAGTTCGGGAACACCGGTGACCGGCGGCCTTTCGACCATCCGGACCAGACCCGGCACCTCGAGCCAGGCGCTGAATTCAACCGGCACCGGCTCTTCGCTCACCGAGGCGGCCAGTACCGTCTGCAATCTTCCCAGGTCGCCTCTGGAAAGGTAATCCCGGTAGAGCGCCTCGACGTTTAACGGTTCACTGCGGGGGACGCCCTCCCGGACGTAGCGCAGGACGAAATCCACCTCGTCGGCCAGCTCGGGATCAACCCCCGCCGGTTTCTCCACCGGCAACAGGCTGTTGAGGAGAAACACCCGGATAAGGATGTCCCGCTTCCTCCCGAAGAGTCCCCTCTTACCGGCCCCCCTCAAGCGGATGACCCGGCCGCTGGTCATACCTTTGGAGAGGGGGAAGCGGACACGGGTGTCCTTGGCCCTTAGCTCCACCGTATCCCCGTGGGCGGCGGCTGTCGGAGAAACGAAAAGGTACTCCATCCGAGCCATCTAGCCCTCGGTAAACTCCCCCATGACCCGGAATTTGTCGTAGCGCTGCTGCAGCAATTCCTCTACGGGCAGCTTGGACAGCTCGGCGAAGTCCGCGACGAGAACCTCCTTGATGATCTGCGCCGTCTCGTCCACCCCGGTATGCGCCCCGCCCAGCGGTTCGGGCAGGATGCGGTCAACCACGCCGAGATCCACTAGATGCCTTCCGGAAACCTTGAGCGCCTGGGCCGCCGTCTGGGCCATCGCCTGATCCCGCCAGAGGATCGCCGCGCAGCCCTCGGGGCTGATCACCGAGTAGTAACTGTTCTCGAGCATGTAGACCCGGTCGCCGACGCCGATTCCCAGGGCCCCGCCCGAGCCGCCCTCGCCGATGACGACGATGATAATCGGCACGGTCAGGGTGAACATGTCGCGGATATTGTGGGCGATGGCCTCGGAGATGCCCCGCTCCTCGGAGCCGATGCCGGGGTAGGCGCCGGTGGTGTCGAGAAAGGAAATGAACGGAAGACCGAAGCGCTCGGCCAGGTCCATGATCCGCCGCGCCTTGCGGAAGCCCTCGGGATGGGGCATACCGAAGTTCCGCTGCAGCTTCTCCTTGGTGGAGCGCCCTTTCTGATGGCCCACGAGCGCCACCGGACGGCCCTCCAGACGGCCCAGACCGGTCACCATCGCGCCGTCATCGGCGAAGGTGCGATCCCCGTGCAGCTCCACCCAATCGGTGAGGATCCGCTCGACGTAGTCGAGGGTGTAGGGGCGTCGGGGGTGACGCGCCACCTGGACCCGCTGCCAGATCGTCAGTTTCGAGTAGACCTGCTCCTTGAGCTTCTCCAGCTTGGCGGTGAGCGTCTCTATCTCATCGCTGAAGTCAATGTCCCCCTCGGCGTCGAGCTTCTTCAGCTCCTCGATCCGCTTCTTGAGATCGAAGATGGGCTGCTCGAAGGAGAGCTGGGCGAACTCCATGCGTTCCTCCACGCAAAAAGGGGTAGGTCCAACGACGACCGGCCGACCTACCGGCTCATGATCGCAAAGGGAAGGTCGGATACGACTAACGGCCTAATGCGCCTTGCCATCGAACCCTTAGTCTGAGACAGTTGCAAAATGCCAATCTAACACAATTATGATGGTTCTCAGCGAGCCACGCATATTCCCCGTAGGGGCTCCGGCTTTTAGTCCCCGCCCGCGGGAGGCCGCAGAGGGCCTCCCCTACGAAGACACCACTTATGCAACAGTCTCAGTCTATAAAACCCGCCCCCTTGCCGGTGAGGGTCGGATGGACTATTATTAAGCGTACCGTAGCACGGGCGGTTGGCCGTGTCAAGATAATCCGGGGAGAACGGCCTTCATATGACACTGTAACATAAAGAGTTAGAGAAGATGGGGACCAGAAACACGAAGACGCTGCTCCTGCTTATTCCCCTGATTATGGGGAGCTGCAGCCCCACCGACCGGGGGGAGGACCTCATCGCCGACCTGGCCGGGGAGTGGTTCGGTTACACGACGCTGGGCTGCATTTTGGACCTGGAAATTTCCGAGAACGGCTCCACGCTGGGAAACTACGGCTCCTACTACTTCACCGGCCAGGCCTCCCTCTACGGAACCCGGTTCGAGCTGACATCCATTGACATTGACATGGAGGGCCAGTACAACAGCGGAAGCGAAAGCCTGGAGGGGGAGCTTTACGACTACCGCGATCCCGAGGGGACGGTTTCGGACGGCTTTATCCTCCGCCGGGTGAAGAAATAGCCTTTTTAAATGGCGGATAGGAAGAAAGGGCGTGTTCACCTTAACGCTTAAAGAAGGTGGCGCCTCGGACGACGAACACGGTTAGATTCGAGGTATGAGCCTTTTTCGGCGGGGATTCAATCCCCGCCCTACTTTCATGGGTCAGAAATACCTCTTTCTTAGTGGAGTTCGGTTGGTCCAGATAGGGGTTGTGATCCATTTTTGAAAAACGAGGGCCCTCGCGGGAAGGCCCTTTTGTATGCCGATGAACGGTCAAGGCGTCGGAGGGACGTTGGTGATGACGCCTTCACGGACGATCACCTCGTCGGCTTGGACGGCCCACACGAGGAGGATCGCCAGGTTGAAGGCCCTGTCGAACACGGAGGGACTCCCCGCCGGTTAGTGAACCTACCCGCCGCCGAGAATCACCTGCAGATCATAGGGGACGCCGGTCACCGAACCGGGCAGGCCGAGGGCCTCTTTTAGGGCCAAGGCGAACTCAAGCTTTTCCGGCGTGCAGGAGATGGTGGTGCGCTCACGATCGAAGGTGTCGTTGTTGCGAAAATCTACGACGATTACGCCGAACTCCCCCAGCTTCCGCGTCATGCGAGAAGCCATGCCTGCGATTCCACTGCCGTTGAGCACCTCGGCGGTAAGCCCGGTGACCCCCTCGGGCAGATCGGATGTCCCGGGCGCGGTGGAGAGTAGGCCCTCGATGTCCCTGCCCACGGTGACGGAAAGATCAACCCGCCGGGGAGCGGGAAATCCGAGGAGTTCGGTCAACCGCTCGGCGAAGGACCGGAGCTGTTCGCTCTCGCCGTGGTAGTAAACAGTGTTGACGTTTCCGGTACCCAGAACGTCAATCGGCAGGGCGTTGTACTCCGTTTGACCGAGCTGGGCGAGTTGGTATTCCACGTCGTGGAGCCTCTCGGCGTCACCGGGGGTATGCCACACCGCCACCGAGTAACGTTCGGGGAGGACTATCTCGTCGGGCGGTTCATCGCCTTCGGGTAGCTCGTAGACCTGGGTTGTGTCGAAGCGGTCGTGGAATTCGTCGCCGGTTTCGGTCTCCCCGGCCTCCCACGGACGCCAGAGGACGAGCACCACGGCGATCAAGATGACGGTTATCACCGTGACGGCGATGAGCCGGCGCTTCCGCTTACGCCGCCGGGAACGCATTATCTCAACACGGCCCTCGATCAACGCCATCCCCCGCCATCGGGTACCCAACCCCTATGCGTACACAACATCCATTGAATAAGAGAAGGTCAGCCAGCGGCCGACCCTACCGCACCCCGGCCAAGGGCGAGGGGTCCAGGATCGTACTCACCCGGACCTTCCTCTCCCCGGTGAAGTCGTAGAGGGCCACCAGGTCGGCCTCCTGCACCGAGAGCCAGACCTTGTCCCCCAGGGCTGAGAGCTCGGGGGTACCCGGAAGGTCCTCGATCTCCGTCTGCAGGTTTCCACCGGCGTCCACGAGCAGGAGGTCCAAACCAGCCGCATCGTACACCCAGCAGCCGTCCCACATCGCTCCGGCAACCCGGGGGTCGCCCAACCCCTCCACGGTGAGAAGAAGGGATCCGTCGGCCAGGGAGCGCTTTTCCAGCGCCTCGCCGGTGGCCAACCAAAAGTGATCGGCGTCGGGATCGGCGGTGAGATCGTAGTGGCTCCCCGGCAGGACCAGCTCGAAGACCGTCGAGCCGTCGGCAGGATCGATCCCCACGAAGCCGGATTCGTTGTTGCTCACCGACGTCCGGGCCAAAAGGATGCGCGCGTCACCCCCCGCCACCGCAAGCTGGCGCGGGGGGTGGGCCAGTCCAGCACGCCAAAGGATGGAGCCCTCCTGGTCGAGGGCGACCGCCTGGAGCGCTCCCGGATCAGCCAGAAAAACACCACCGGTGTCCGGATCAATCACCACCGATTCGGGGTGAACGAAACCGCTGATGTATAGTTCCTTATCCCCCGAGTTGGACACCCTCAACAGCCGGGCGGCGTCGGTATCGGTCACCCAGCAAGTGGCCGTCTGAGGCTCGGCGGCCATGAAATCCACTCCGCCGGGATCGCTGACGATGGCCTCCACCTCGCCGGAGTCGGAGAGGAGCACCAGTACGCCTTGGGAGCCGTCGTAAACCCAGCAGCCTCCGATTCCCGACTCCTCCTCAACGGGCATCTCGCACCCGCCGAGGACCAGCAGGGCCACCACCGAACCAAGCGCAGCCTTAACGGCGCCGGCAAGTCCATTCAAGACAGGAACTCCCAGGTTAGTCCCCCTCGATCTCCCGGAATAGATCGTCCTCGACGACCCCACCGGCCTCAGCCTCTTCGGCCGCCCTCGAGGCCTCGACAGCCTCCAGGGCCTCCTCGCCCACCGTCTCCCCACCGTCTCCGGGGTCTGAGACGACGACCTCCTCGTCCACCTCGTCGGGGGCGAAGATGGCGAGAAGGGCGAGACCCACGCCTACCAGCCCCACCACCGTCAGCGTGATGACCCAGTCCTCCTCGAGACCAGACTCATCGGGCTCGGCGTCAGGGCCGGTGGCGGCCAGGACGGGCATGCAGAGAAGAAGCAGGCTTTCAAACACACAC
>DAOVLG010000043.1 GCA_030631385.1 Candidatus Coatesiibacteriota bacterium
CGAGCTGCACGGCGGGGACGCACCTCTCCTCCAGGATGTTCAGCTTCCGGAACCGCTCACGGCCCGCCTCGGTGGAGATGTCAACGCCGGTTATCTCGGCGCAGAGGGCCGAGCCCATCCGGCGACGGAAGCCCTCCACCAAGGGGGCGACAAGGCGGTAGGCCATCGTCCGGTCATCACGGCTTGTGTATTTCCTCGGACCGGTGGTCATCCCCAGCGCCAGGACCGCCCCGGTCAACGCGCCGCAGGTGAGACCCGCCCGGGCGATACCGCCACCGAAGGGAGCGGCGAGGGGCAAGAGGTCCAGGGGGTCGCAGTCGGCAAACTCCAACAGCGCCGACATGACCGCCATGCTGCAGTTGTAGGCGTCTTGGGCGAAAAGCTCGCGGGCCCTTTTCACCGCCCGTTCCACCCTTTCCTCGTCCATCGCTTTGCTAGTGTCTGACAAGCTCGGCGTCCCGCGAGAAGATGAAGTCGTCGTCGTGACCGGGCCTGTGGCAGGAGGCGCAGATCCTGGCCTCCAGCTCCGGTACCGAACCGTCGGCCGGGTGATCCTCGGGAGTCTGATGACACATCTGGCAGCCTACCCCGGTGAGGTGCGGGGTGAGTTCGGCGCTCCCGAAGCCGCCCGGCTTCCCGAAACCGGTGGCGTGGCAGTGGATGCACTCCAGGTTCCGGTCGTCCCCGGTCTCCGCCAGGGTCTCCCAGGCGTGGGCGTGGGGGGAGGAGGTCCACTGCTCGTACTGGCTGGAATGACAAGTTCCGCAGCGCTCGGACGCGTGCCAGGTGTACTCGCCCTCGGGCTTATAGAAACGCTCCAGCCAGTCCGAATACCGCTTCTGCTCGTAGGCGAGGATCACGGCGCGGGTCGCCGGATCAATCTCTATCTCGTCCCCATCTACGGGCAGGGCTTCATAGGAGAGGAGTTCACCTAGATTTTCGCGGGCCAGGCTCAGTTGGGCGACGCCGACGTAGCGACTTTTCCTGCCCGGCCAGACGATGGGGGCCCCCTCGGTGGTTTCCGGCTCCCAGCGGAAGAGCCCCGAATGACCGCCGACGATCAGGTCCACCTGGGGAAAGTTTTGGGATATTTCCACCTCGCCGGGCACGCCCAAATGCGAGAGGACGATGATAATCTCACATCCCGCCGCCTCGAGATCCCCAACCGCTCTGCTCAGGGATTCCCTCCAATCCAACACGCCGTAGCCCAGGGCCCCGAGGTCGGGGCCATCCTTAAAACAGTCGGGATGGATCACCGCCGCAACGCCGATTCTGATTCCATGTCGCTCGAACACCTTCGCCTGGGGGAGGGGGGGACTGTCCTTATCCACCGTGAAAAGGTTTACACTGGCGAAGGGGAGCCGATCCAGGAGCTCAGCCGGGGTGAGCTCACCGCGCAGCAGGTCCTGGTCACCCAGGGCGACGAGGTCGTAGCCGGCCAGCCGGTAGGCCTCGATGACCGTCTGCGCCCTTGAGATCCCGTCATCCACGCCGAAGAGGTCCCCGGTATCGAGGAGGATCAGTTCGGGATACTCTTCCCTCAAGCTGTTGATGACGCTGGCTCTCTCCGCCAGTCCGCCCAGCCGCTTGGCCGGTCACCCGCAGGTGGCCAGCTCGCCCCAGGTGTTGGCGGTGACGACCACGGTCAACACCGGGGCGTCCCCCGTACCGGCGGCGATCATCAGGGAGAGGACGGCGGTCAGGATGAGGATCGAGGCGATGGGGACGGTTCTCCGCATTCAGTAAACCCCCGTTTTCAAGTTACGCTGAGAGGCCTTTGAATAATGCCGAATTGAGTGGCGAGCTTTGCATGTGATAACAACGTAACATTATGGTGTGCAAGGGGTTGAACCGAGCGAACCGAGCGGAGCGAGCTATGCCCCCGGCAAACCGAGCTATGCCTCTGGCAAAACCCCTTGTCTTGTCTTGTTGTTTTAACCCTTTGTCTTGGTGTATCGCGGGAGCAACCGTCGGAAACGATTAGTTACGCGGTTGCGCGTGGCGATTAATTAGAAAATACCGGGTGTTGTCCGCGCGATACTGTGTCCAGCTTCAAGCTGGTCGGAGATTAAAACCTTAGGGATAATTACACGTTTATGAACCAGCTCGGTGGTTGAATCTATGCGTCCTCTCTCGGATAAACGGACGGAGATTGCGTTCGGGTCCTCCGTAAAGGGCAACTTTAAACCCGGTTGCATCACTGTCTGTGCTGGAGTCTGGAGGGATGTCGGCCTTAAAATCAACGCCAAGCGCCACCCGTCGTCCTTTTCGGTCGAGTTCGAGTGACCCTCGCCGGCGGTGGCACAGTTTTTGCGCAAAATGAACCTCGAATAAGTCCGCCGGGTCCACTCATGCAAAAACCTGTGCCACCGCCTCGGCAGTCGTGGATTCGGTGTGTGTACGCCGGACACTTGACGTGCCGGTCAAGCTTCCCGCCATCCGCCACATTGCCCTATAATCTGGTGGCGGGATGGCAAACACCTGCAAACCGCGACTAGCATGGATAGTACGACACTACCCGTTCATGCCGGGTGATTATCCCAAAGCTTATCTTACCCCTTCTCCCTCAGGGCTTGGATTGGGGGATCATCAAATGGATACCTTCGCAAAGATCACGCCGCGTCATTATACTAGATAGAGGCGAACTTTAGCCCTCGCCCAGACGGCGGAGGAACTCCTCCTCACCGATTACCTCAATTCCCAAATCCCCGGCCTTGGCGAGTTTAGATCCGGCGCCGGGACCGGCCACGACCAGATCGGTCTTCCGGGAAACCGATGAGGTAACCTTAGCTCCGGCGTCCCTGGCCAGGGCGGTCATCTCGTCCCGCGGGCGTCCGAGTGAACCGGTTAAGACGATGGTGAGTCCATCCAGCGGCCCCGATTCCTTCCGGGTCACCTCCCGGCGCGGGTCTATTCCGTACCCTTTCAGCCGTTCGATCAGGCGGGCGTTCCGCGGGTTGGCGAAGAAGTCCCCGATGGCGGCGGCCACCGTGGGGCCCACCCCCTCGATCTCGGTCAGCTCCTCCTCCGTCGCCCCCGTCAGCGTCCCGATGTTTCCGAACGAAGCGGCTAGCGCCTCGGCGGTGGTCTCGCCCACGTGGGGTATGCCCAGGGCGATAATAAAGCGCGGGAGGGAAGCCCCGCGGCTCTCGCCGATCGCCGCGATGAGGTTCTCAGCCCATTTCCCCGCGAAGCCCTCCAGCTGCTCGATCAGCTCTGGGGTCAGCTCATACAGGTCGGCGGGGTTTTTTACCAGCCCCTCGTCTATCAGCTTGTCCACCACCTTGGCGCCCAGCCCCTCGATGTCCATGGCGCCGCGAGAGGCGAAATGGCGCAGCCGCTCGCGCACCTGGGCCGGGCAGTCCAGGTTGACGCAGCGCACCGCCACCTCGTCGGTGAGCTTGACTACCTTCTCTTTGCAAACCGGGCAGCGGTCGGGCATGGAGAAAAGCTTCTCCGAACCATCGCGGCGCTCGGTCAGAGGCTCGACCACCTCGGGAATCACGTCCCCGGCGCGCTGGATCTCGACCCAATCACCCTCGAGCACGCCGAGGCGCTCGATCTCGTCGGCGTTGTGCAGGCTGGCGCTTGAAACCATCACCCCGCCGACGCGCACCGGTTCCAGTTCGGCCACCGGCGTCAGCACGCCGGTGCGCCCCACGGAGACTGCAATTGTTTTCAGCCTCGTAACCGCCCGCTCGGGGGGGAATTTCCAGGCCACGGCCCACCGGGGGCTGCGGGCGATGGTGCCCAGGCGCTCCCGCTGCGCCAAAGAGTCAACCTTGACCACCATCCCGTCTATCTCGTGGGCCAGCTCTCCCCTCCCGGCGAGGAGCTCGTCGTAAAAGGCCTCCGCCTCCGAGACCCCCCTCACCACCCGCAGGGGGCCGTTCACCGGGAGGCCCCACCGCTCGAGATTCCCGAAGCTTTCCCGATGACCGGCAATCCCCAAGGCGGAGGCGTTGACCAGGTTGTAGGCGAGGAAGGTGAGGGGTCGGCGGGCGGTGATCGCCGGATCGAGCTGTCGAAGGGAGCCGGCGGCGGCGTTGCGCGGATTGGCGAAGACCTTCTCCCCAAGCTCCTCCTGGGCCCGGTTCAGGCGGAGGAAATTCTCTTTCTCCAAGAAAACCTCGCCGGTGACGATCACCTCCAGCGGGTAACCGTCACGCAGCCTGAGCGGAATCGCGCGGATGGTCCGCACGTTGTGTAAAATCCCCTCGCCGGTCGTGCCGTCGCCCCGGGTGGAGGCTTGGACGAGCACGCCGTCGGAGTAAACCAGCTCCACCGCCAGGCCGTCTATCTTCGGTTCGGCGACCAGTAGGGGCTCCTCGCCGTCCAGACCGTCAACACAGCGGCGGTGCCACTCGGCGAACTCATCCTCGTCGGTAGCGTTGGCCAGCGAGAGCATCGAGGCGCGGTGGCGGACGGATTCGAACCCCTCGCCGGGCGGCGCGCCGATGCGCTGAGACGGGGAATCGGGTGTGACGAGATCCGGGTGCTCGGCTTCCAGGGCCAGAAGCTCAGCCAGGAGTCCGTCGTACTCGGCGTCGGTCAGGGTGGGATCGTTGAGGACGTAGTACCGGTGGTTTGCCTCGCGGATGAGATTTACCAGCTCTCGGTGCCTTTCGACCGGATCACTCATCGCTTCCACCGCGGCCGAGCTTCGACAGACCCTGGAATGAAAGCGACATCGCCACGCACTGGATGAGGATCAACCCCAGCCAGGTGAGGGACCAGAGGGTCAGATTCTCCTCCACCGGTCCCTGGAAGAAGGCGGTGAATCCAACCAGGGGTAGGAGGTTCACCGCGATCCAGAGGCCGGTGCCGAAGGTCAACCCCTTGAGCCAACCGCCTCCCGGCAGTTTTCGCTGCAAATGGGCGTAGAGGTAGCCGACCAGGGCGCCCTCGGCGAGGATGAAGAGGCAGTAGATGAAGATGTCCCACCCGGTGAGCGGTCCGAAGAGTTCGGGGTAGAGATCCGACAGCCGGGGCCCCAGGTCCACGACAGTGCGCAGAAAAAGCTGGGAGATGAGACTGGCCGCGCCTCCCGCCAATCCCGCGATCACGCCTCTACCGATCGGAACCTTCATTCTCGAGCACCCGCGCGGTCGTCGCGTCAACGAGGACGGTATGGGATTCGAACCCGTCCGCGATTTGTATCGTGCAGGTAACCTCCCAAACCGGCTCTCCCCCGGAGACCCCGGGGAACAGTCGCAGACGTTCGCTCACCGGTGTTCGGCCCGAGAGGAACTCGTCGGCGCCGGCGATCCGGGCCAATTTGGCGGCGAAGTCCGAGTCTACGGAGAAAACACCGTCCCACCCGGGGGGCGACCGGCCCGGAGGGAGCTCCTCCGGTTCACCGACCACGGTGAAGAGGCCGTCGCGTCCGAGGTGAACCCTCACGACCGAGCCCTTCCCGGCCGAGTGGAAGGAGTAGGTCCAGTCGGGGCAGAGGCCGTCCCCAAAGGGCGGCTCGCCGCCCAGGCCCAGGATCTCGCAGAGAACCCCGTCTGGTATGTACTTGCTGGCCACCGACCGGGCCTCGTCCACCCTCTCCGCCGCAGTGGTCCCGGAGACTGCAACTTCCCCTTTATGCGGGGTCCCGCACGCGACGAGGGTGAGAAGAACCGGCCAGAGGACCGGGCGACCGCCACCCTTATCGGCTCGAGGCATAACCCTCAACCAGGCGTCGGTACTCCGGGGTCAGTTCCACCCCGCGCCTGGCCATCACGATCTGGGCTACGGCAAGCGCCTTGGAGGGCTCGTAGCTCTCAAACCCACCGTAGCTGCCCCAGGAGAAGGGGGGTACGTATCCGTTTACCGGAGGGGAGCCGAAGACGTTGGCAAAGGGGCCGATCGAGATCCCGGTGCCGATCATGGTGCCGATCCCCAACTTCACCTGGTCACCCAGGTAACAGCCGGCCTTTACCAGCCCGGTGGGCACCCGGCCGCAGTGGGTGTGGGCCCGAACCTCGCCGTAGGTGTTCTTCAGGTCCGAGTTGGTGGTCCCGGCGCCCAGATTCACCCACTCTCCGACGTAGGCGTGCCCCATGAAACCGTAGTGGTGTTTGTTGACGTGATCGGCGAAGATGCTCGCCTCGACCTCGCCCCCGATGCGGCAGTTACGGCCGAAGGAGCATCCCGGTCGAATCTGGGCGTTATCCACGATGGTCTTTGGGCCGATGTAACAGGGGCCCTCGATCCGCGAGGGTGCATGCACCTCAGCCTCGGCGGCCACTACGATGGGGCCCTGCGCGGTGGAGAAGACCACCCCACGCTCGATCAGGGCGCCCTGCTCGATAAAGACCAGCTCCGGGTCCCCCTGAACTCCGATCTTCCGCCTTCTGCCGCTGTTCGACTTGGTGAAGGCGGCGAAATCACGGCGGAGGGCGTCGGCGTTCCCCTCGACAAGCTCCCAGGGGTATCGGTACACGCCGGGTGAGTCTGACATCCGAGACCGTTCGCCGCCGAGGAAACGCTCGATGAACCCGGGATCACTGGGGCGAATGTCGCCCAGGATCTCCTTAGCCTCACCGGCTTCCAGGTGGGCCCAGATCAGGCACCTCTCCTCCCCGTTTGCGTAGACCTCCTCACCCTTCCTGCCCAGGGTTACCCTCTCCACCAGGGTCTCCGGCTCGCGTATCGTGCCGTTGACCAGAAGGAGGGGCTCGTCGCCCGTATCTTCGGGGTTGAAGAGCGGACCCTTGCAGATATCGCGCAGTTCGGGCCGGGGCCACCAGGAGACGTTGGGCAGGGCCCTACGTAAACGGTCCGAGAGCCTGCCCATGCTGAAGGACATCTCCCAGACCGGTCGGAGTTCGGTCAACGGGTGGAGCTTACGCCAGTGGCTATCCTCAAAAACAACTACCCGCAAGTCGTATCCTTTCGTCCAGCGCTTGGTTTTTTGGCTGTCCAATCGGCGAACTCGGATGATAACGGGTAGTTGGGGTGATAAAGAAGGGGCTACCGTTCGATGGTGTCGGCGGCGATCCAGCAGTCGGCGTAGCCGGCGTTCCGGGCGCGATTCCGCAGGGTCTCCGCCTCCGCCCGGGTGCCGCAGTTACCCACCCGGACCTTCCAATAGCCGTCGGTGTAGTGCACGTAGGCCGGTACGCTCAGGAGCGATTCCGCCTCGAGGGCCAGCCTCCGGGCGTTCTCCTCGGAGGCGCCGGCGAAGATCTGAACGCGGTAGCCGTCGGCCGTCGCCGTGTCGGCGGCGGTGTCGGTTGACTCGGGCACCGTAAAGGTCACCAGTTCGCCCTCATCCACGGTATCGGCGTCGGTGATGATCTCACCTTCGATGACCGTGTCCATTATCACCTCGTCTTTCCCATTATCCTCGGGTTGGCAGCCGATCAGGAAAGCTAGAGTAAGAGGGATTGCAAACCGCAGGTAACGGAGCATCGGGGCCTCCCGGCGCGTGGCGAGGGACGATCTGTGAACTGCCTTCTTGGTACGCATGAGTCTCACACGTATAGTATAGCTCAGGCTCGGGTTTCCGGCAAGCCGGGAACGGCGAACGGGACCTTGCGGGCAACGGCTAGTTGTGCCGGGGACGCTTGGAGAGCAGGACCCGGTCCCGGATCTCCTCCATCGTATCCGCCGTTTTGACAAGGGTTTCCAGGGTCAGCTCGCGAACGATGTGGGCGATGGCCATCAGCGCCCTCAGGTGGAAGTTGCGCTCGTCGCGGGTGCCGGCCAGGATGAAGACGAAGCGGACCGGTCCGGTGTCGGCGCCGAAGTCTATCCCCTCCCGGCAGCGCAGCATCATCACGGCGAAGCAGCCCGTCCCGGGGCAGATAACGTGGGGGATGGCCAGACCGGGCGAGATCGCCGTGGTGGACTCGGCCTCCCGTTCTCGCAACAGACGCACCAGCTCGCTGCGAGATAACCCCAGCCGCTCATGGAGGTGGTCGGCAACGATCCCGAAGAGCTCGTCCACGGTTACGCTCATCGTCAGGTCAACCAGCGGCGCGCGCTGAATCAAAAGATCGAAGCGGTCGAAGCGGATATCGTCCCGCTCCTTGACGATCTGATGCAGCTCGCTCTCCAGTTGTGCAAGGCTCGTGCTTCGCTTTAGTTTGGGCGAGAGAAGACGTTCGGTGAGGGTGATGAGCGCCGAGGTGCTCCGCACGTGCATCCGGGCGTAGAAGAAGTACCAACCGAGCCCCAGAAGGAGCAGGCCACCAAAGAGGAGCAGGGTGACGGTTCCCATCTCGGCGATCAAGAAGATGTAGACGACGATGGCCAGGATCTGCAACACCGGGAAGAGGGGGGCCTTGAACTTGGGTCGGTAGTTCTTCACCTTGGCCAGGCGTATGATGATGAGGCTCAGGTTCACCGTGCAGAACATGAAGAGCATGCTGGTGCTGGCCACCTTTATGAGCACCTCGAGGTCGAGGAAGAGGATCATGCTCACCATGAACGCACTGGTGATGAGGAGGGCCACGGTCGGCGTATCACGTTTAGATGACACCTTGGCGAAGAGGGGGGGTATGAGGTGGTCGCGGCTCATCGCCAGCGGGGCGCGGCTGGCCGCCATGATGCCGGCGTTGGCCGTGGTGATGAAGGCCATCATCGCCGCCGCGGCCAGGACCAGCTGGCCGGCGCTTCCGGCGAAGGCAAACGCGCCGTCGCTCAAGGGCGTCAGCGACACCGCCAGGACGGCCGGCTTCACCAGGCCGTTGGTCACCGCCACGGCGAAAACCGAGACGACCTCGACCACGGCGAAGGCGAGGAACATGGCCAGGGGGATGTTCCGTCCCGGGTTTTCGATCTCCTCACCCATGCTGGCCAGCTTGGTCAAGCCACCGAAGCTGATGAAGACGAGCCCCGTCGTCGCGAAGAACTCGCCGAAGCCGGTCACGAAAAAGGGCTCGTACCGAGATAGCTTTATACCGGTGACACCGCTGATGATGTAGTATCCTAAGATGGCCAACAGGCTCAGGGTGAGGACGGACTGGATCTTCCCGGCCATCTTCACCGATAAAAGATTCAACGCGGTGAAGAGGAGAGCCCCGGCCACGGCGACCAATTTGATACCCATTATCGAAAGCTCGGGGAAGGCCAGTTCGGCGAAGGCGCCGATGCCGATCAGGGCGAAGGCGCTCTTCAAGGAGATGGAGAACCAGTTGGCCAGCCCGTCCATCGTTCCGGCCAGGGCGCCCAGCCCCCGGGTGACGAAGAAGTAGGTACCGCCCGCTTTCGGCATGGCCGTGGCCAGTTCGGACTTGGTGAGCATGGTGGGGATCATCAGAAGGCCGGCCACGAGGTAGGCCAGGATCGAAGCGGGGCCGATCTTGGCGTAGGCGATGCCGGGCAGGATGAAGAGCCCCGAGGAGAGCATCGCTCCGGCGGCGATGGAGA
>DAOVLG010000137.1 GCA_030631385.1 Candidatus Coatesiibacteriota bacterium
AGTCGGGGATGTCCATGGGAGCCTGGCAGGCGCCGGCGAGGAATATGCCCCCGGTGTTTGTCTCGACGGGTCTGAGCTTCGGATGGGCCTCGACGTAAAAGCCGTACTGGTCGTAGCTGATCGAAAGCTTGCGGGCCAGTTCCTTGGCGTCGGGCTGGGGGATCATCGCCGTGGCGACCACGACCATGTCCACCGCTACGTTTATCTGCTTCCCGACGATGGTGTCGGCCCCTTTGAGGATCAGCTTGTCCCCGTCGCGGTAGATGCGGGAGACGCGACCGCGCAGGTAGAGGGCGCCGTCCTGTTCGATGGCCCGGCGGACGAACTCCTCGTAGCGCTTGCCGCCGGCGCGCACGTCCATGTAGAACACGATGGCCTGACCGTCGTGCACGGCGTGCTTGTAGAGCATGGTGTGCTTGGCGGTGTACATGCAGCAGATTTTACTGCAGTACTCGATGCCCTTCTCGGGGCAGCGGGAGCCGATGCACTGGAGGAAGGCCACCGTTTTGGGTACCTTGCCGTCGGAGGGACGTTTGAGGTCGCCCAGGGTCGGGCCGGAGGAGGTGGTTATTCGCTCGAACTGGAGGCCGTTGATGATGTCCGGGTCGGCGCCGTAGCCGTACTCGCCGTATCCTGTGTATGGGCTGTCCTCGGGCTGGCGCCCCAGCTCGTAGAGGGTGTAGCCGGTGGCCACCACCACGGCTCCGATGTCGAATTCGAGGATCTCGTCCTGCTGCTCGAAGTCTATCGCGCCGGTGGGGCAGACCTTCTCACAGATCTTGCACTTGCCCTTCTCGAAATAGATGCAGTGTTCGGCATGGAGAACCGGGATGTTCGGAACGGCTTGGGGGAAGGGCGAGTTGATGGCCTTGGTCATGGCGCCCTTACGTACCTCGGAGGCGTCCTTGTACTTCCCCTCGAATACTCCGAGATCAACCTCGAAGTAGTTGGGCATCCGGGCGGGGCACTTCTCCTGGCAGACGCCGCAGCCGTTGCACAACTCGACGTTGACGTAACGGGCCTTCTGGCGGATGGTGGCCTTGAAGTTGCCGATGTAGCCCTCGAGCTTCTCGAGCTCGGCCCAGGAGAGGATGGTGACGTTGGGATGCTTGGCCACCTCGACCATCCGGGGCGTTAGGATGCACTGGGAACAGTCGAGGGTGGGGAAGGTCTCGTCTAGCTGGGACATGTGGCCGCCGATGGAGGGGCTCTTCTCCAAGAGGATTACCTCGTGGCCCCCGTTGGCGATGTCCAGGGTGGCCTGGATGCCGGCGATGCCCCCGCCGATAACGAGGGCCCGCTTGGTCACCGGGACCCGGATGCGCTCGAGGGGTTCGTCGTAGAGCGTCTTCTCGATCAGCATCTTGGTGAGCTCGATGGCCTTGGGGGTTCCGATCTCCTTCGAGGGGTGGACCCAGGAGCAGTGCTCGCGGATGTTGGCGCACTCGAGCATGTAGGGGTTCATCCCGGCGGACTCGGCGGTGGAGCGGAAGGTCCTCTCGTGCATGTGCGGGCTGCAGGCGGAGACCACCACGCCGTCCAGGTCGTGCTCCTTGATCGCCTCGGCGATGAGGTCCTGTCCCGGAGCCGAGCAGACGAACGTGTTATCCTCGGCGTGGACCACTCCGGGAACGTTCTTTATCGCCTCGACCACCTTGGGGCAGTCCACCGTGTCGCCGATGTTCTTGCCACAGTGGCAGATGAAGACGCCTATTCTGCGGGCCATTGAACGTTCTCCTTCAGATGTATCGCGCGAAGGTAAGGGTGCGGGCTACTCGAACAGGTCCGGCTTCCTGCGCTCCGGCTCCTGGTGATGGAGGCGGGCGATGAGCCGCCGGCTCTGGGAATACCGCCAGAAGCCGAGGACGGTGATGATGAGTCCCAGGGGGAGGAAGACCCAACCGAGGACCTGGTATACAAGCGAATCCCCGAAGAATTTCAGCATTGAGGCCCCCACCGCCCCGAAGCACAGGGCGGTGCGGATGTAGGCCAGGAGTGTCCTCTCGGCGGCCAGGAGGTTGCGATGGGCGGCCAGCTTCTGCCGTATCAATTGCTACCTTTGTCCGTACTTGCCGATTTTGAGCTGATCGAAGGCGCAGGCCCCGCCGCTCTGGTCGGTGGCGGATTCCTCCCACGTATCCTCGTTGTCGGCGTCAATCGTTGAAATCGCCGCGTCTTCGCCAAAGACGTGGACGTACATACCCCGGCTCAATCCACTCTCAAGCCCCGCGCACTCCCAGCGGGTGGCGTAAACCGCGTCCAGAAGCTTCTCGTCGGCGGCACGGTGTCCACTGGTGCGGATGATCCACGCCTTGAGCACCAGCCCCAACTCATCGGCTTCGACGCCAACGATGGCGAAGCCGCCTTCGGCGACCGGGAGATAATCAACCCGTAAGGGTTCCAGGGGCCGGAGCTCCAGAACCGGCTCGGAGGTCTCCAGCGTTTCAACCGGTTCGGGGGCCACCGGGGCCAAGGGATCGCCGGGAAGGATGCCCAGCTTGAAGGTGAACGGCACGGTGATGCGGCTCGAAACGGGGACGCCGTTCAGAGTGGCCGGATTCCACCGTGTTTCCCTCGCCGTATCGAGTGAGGCGAGATCAATATCCTCCCTGCCGCTGGTCTTCACGATCCAGGCCTCGCTCACGCTTCCATCGCCGCCTATCAGAAGGCCGATCCGGCATTCGCCCTCGAAGGAATCCTCCAGGGCCGCTGGTGGGTAGACGGGCGGTTCGATGGGCTCCGCCGGTTCGGGTGCGGTGTAGTTCTCGGTCCCCCAGGAGAGGCAGGCGAAAACGAGCAGAACGACGGTTGTCCGAAAACCCTTCATATGCGTCAGACGAACCTTGCCGACACGGACTTGGTTGTAACCAGGTGCAGGTTGAGTCCGAGATCCTTTGGTTTGTGGCCGTAGGCCAGGCCGATGAGTTCGGTGAGGTAGACGATAGGTATCCGCAGCTTCCGCCCGGCGATGCGGCTGGCGCCGCCCTGGCGCATGTCCAGGTTGGCGTTGCACATGGGACAGACCACGGCGATGCAATCCGCGCCGGCCTTCGTCGCCGCCACGAGGATTTCGGCGGCCAGTTTCTCCACGATGTCCACCCGGCTGAACGGGAAGGCCGCGCCGCAGCACTCGGTGCGGTGACTCCAGTCCACCGGTTCGGCGCCGATGCTCTCCAGGATCCGCTCCATCTTGCGCGGTTCCTCGGTGTCATCCACGGTGGCGTAATCCGGCGGTCGGGTCAGAAGACAACCATAGTAGCAGGCGACCTTGAGGCCCTCAAGGGGGCGGTGGACCTTCTTCTCGATCTCCTTCAGCCCGAGGTCGTCGAAGAGAAAGTCCACGATGTGCCTCACCGGGACCGAGCCGTCGTAGGTGTCCTCGATGGTCTGGCTAACCTTGGCAGCCAGCTCGGGGTCGTGCTTCAACTCGTAGTTGGTCGCCGAAAGGCGGGCGTAGCACGCGGCGCACGTGGTGAGCACCGGAAGGTTCATCGGTTTGGCCTGCAACAGGTTGTAGGCTCCCAGGGAGATGCTAAGAAGCTTCGAGTGGTGGTGGCCGGGCGAGGCCGCACAGCAGACCCAGTCGGGAACCTCTTCAAGCTCTATGCTCAGGTCCTTGAACACGGCGCGGGTGCTCATCTCGTACTCGCGGCTCGTGCCGTGGTTGGAGCAACCGGGGTAGAACGCGATTTTCAACGGAGGCCTCCCAGGCTCTATTCGCCTAATCCTCTTCAGACTCTATCCGTATTACCCGATCGTAGATGTCCTTGATTGCCTGCTGGCCCTTCTTGGAGCTTCGGTGGGGGAGGAGCTTCAGCTTGCCTTTGAAGAGAAGCCCCGGCAGTTTGGACATGTTGTTGAAGAAGTGGCCGCTGGTCAGGTTGTAAGTGGCGGCGAGCTGCGCCTCGAACAGGCGGCCGTGCATCCTGACCGTGCCCAGAAAGCGGTTGGTGAAGGTCGTCAGGTTGCGATTCGGCGGTTTGATTCCCCGCATCCGGGCGATCTGCCGCAGGGCGTCCATGACGGCGGCGACCGATACGCCCTTGGGACAGCGGGTGTAGCACGTCTCACAACTGGCGCAGATCCAGGGCGTATTCACCTTCAGGAGCTCATCGCCGTGACCGAGCTGCAAAAAGCGGATGACCTGGTTCGGCATGATCTCCATCTCGTAGGAGGTCGGACAGCCGGCCGTGCAGTTGCCGCACTGGTAGCACTCGGCGATCACCTGACCCGACAGTTCTTCGACCTGCTGCCGGATGCCGCCCCGAAGCTTTTCCAGTTCGAGTTTTAGTTCCATGGGTTACCTTTGGGGAGCGTAGTTTGCGAAATAATGAACGTATTGGTGAAACGATACGGCTCGCTCTATGGCAAGCCCGTACCGCAGGAAGGTCCAAGATACCCGCTCATTTCAGGGGCGAACCTAGCAGACGTACCGTCCATTTGTCAAGAACAGCGGGGCTCTTGAGTTGACTTCTCAATTAACCTACACCGGGCGTACAAACATGGGGCGATCCCTCTTCGGGCCGCCAGCGTAGCACGCTGGACCAACGCAGCGCGTTGGATCGCAGTTCCGCGAGGAAAGGTCCAGGTATTCGAGAATTATTCCCCGCGAGCGAAACCATTCAGATAAAAACGGGAGGACCTGAAGGTCCTCACCTGCAAGCTTGTCCGTCGGTGATGTAGGGGCCGACCTTTAGGTCGGCCCGGAAGGCTACCCTCTCCCTGTGGGAGAGGGGCGGGGGGTGAGGGCTGCCATTTTCCCCCTCTCCTCCTTGGGGGGAGGGTTGGGGTGAGGGGTGAAAAAAGGGCGGGGTACTCAAGCCCCCGCCCTACATCTAACAAACGTTACCGGGTGATGACCAACCGGCGGGAAACAGACCCCTCATCCGTGCTCAAACGCGCGGTGTAGACGCCGGAAGCGTATTCCGAGATATCGAGGGTTATCTCGCCGGAGTCGGTTAG
The DNA here is from genome assembly GCA_030631385.1 of Candidatus Coatesiibacteriota bacterium. GTDB lineage: Bacteria > RBG-13-66-14 > RBG-13-66-14 > RBG-13-66-14 > RBG-13-66-14 > RBG-13-66-14. Next base: position 4,963 of record DAOVLG010000137.1, read on the forward strand.
GGGGATCGAATCCAACCGCCGGCCGGAGAGGTCGTAAACCTCGATGACTGCGCCCGAACAACCGTTCGGCAACTCATAGCTCAGGTTTACCGCGTCCCGCGCCGGGGAGGGGTATGGTTCGCCGAGGGCGAGTCGAGTGGTTTGCTCAGGTATTGAAACCGGCTCCGTCGGACCGAAGCGTGAGACGATTCCATCGGCGTCGGTTACCTCCAGCCAGTAGCGGTATTCGAAGCCGGTATCTAAGTTTCTATCCAGCCAGTGAATCGCCGAGCCGGGAAGCGCGCCGGAAGCATCCTCCGGTTCGTTATCATCCACCGAGCGCAGGACGCGCAGACTTACCGGCGTATCGCCGGTGATTGTCCAACCAAGGAGAATGCCCTCATCGTGGGTCTCGGTGAATAACTCCACGTCCTCCACCGCCGTGTCATCGCCGTACCAGGCATACTTGAGGTCGTGGCTGATGCCGGCACTATACGATATGTGGGGATGGCCGCCTGTGTCCAGGGCGATGGAGGTATGCGTGCCCACATTTCCAGCCGAGTCCACCGTCTCTATGTGCCATGACGACCCGTCAAAGCGGGCATACTTGAGGTCGCCGTTGGTGGAGTCATAATACGATATGTGGGGGTGGTCATCTGTGTCCAGGGCGATGGAGGTATTAAAAGAGCCCACAATTCCTTCTGAGTCCACCGTCTCGATGTGCCACTCATCGGCGGCAAACACCGCGCCGACAATCATCAGCACGAAAACCAAGAACATCAGCCTTTTCATCGTAACCTCTCTTCTCCGTTAAGCGGACCTG
>DAOVLG010000524.1 GCA_030631385.1 Candidatus Coatesiibacteriota bacterium
CCGATTCGTTGAGGAATTGGATCCCGATGACGTTGCTGTGCTCGAGTAGGCGGCCGGCCGTGTATTTGAGGAAGTTTATGAAGGCGTCCCGGTTGTCTTGGAAATAAGAGCTATTATCGATTACGGTGTCCCAATTCGAGCCGTTCCACTTGTTGTACTCCTCGAACATATTTTTTAGGTTGCCATTTCCGTCGGCGCCGAGGATCCAGGATGGGACGTTGCCGCCGGTGTAGACGGTGTGGACGTTAAAGATGACGTCGATGCCGTGGTTCCGGGCCCGCGTTATTACGTTATCCATGTCTCCATAAATTGTTGAGTCAAAATTTCCCTCAGTCGGCTCGAGACGCTGCCAGTGGGTTAAGATACAGATAAGAGTAATTCCGTGGTCCTCGAAGGTCTGGAAGTCCCTCTCTATGGCCGCGTCGCTCTCGGTGTACTCCCAATTATCGCTTAGGTAGGTGATGCCGCTCCGTAGCTTGCCCGACTCTCCGAGGATCCCCATTTCTTAGCCGCCATAATCGTATTCGACTTTCAACAGGAAATTCTGGACATAGTGGACCTCGCCGGCGTTGTCGCTGTCGACCTGCCACCGGAATTGGATGGTTTTACCGGAGGCGACGATCACGGAGGTTAGATCCTCGGTGGTGAGGGTGAACTCGTCCCCCACGGCGTCCGTGGCCGGCAGGGTCAGGGGCGGGTTAGCGGTGAAGTCATGGATATCCGTCCATCCTCCCGCGTCGTAGTTGCGCTGCAGGGTGACTCCGATATTGTGCTCCGCGGCGCTCTGGTTGTTGGCCTTGAGGCTTGCGACGAGTATGACCTTCTTCTTGGATGCTCCGGTCGGATAGGTCACGGTCTTGGTCGCCGGCGCCGTGAGACTTGTCTCGGCGGCGCTGCTGACGCTCTGGGAGGTCGGGGTGTAGGCGTAGGAGTCGTGGAAGACCATCGCCTCGATGTAGTCGATCAGGGCGTCGTAGTTATCCTGGGCCCTGGTATCGGTGCGGACGATGAATATAACGTCGTTGGGTTCGACGTTAGCGCTGAAGGCCGCGACGGTGAAGGTCCCCGAGGTGCTGACGTAATTGGTGATATCCTTGTACTCTCCCTCCGGGGCGTTCCCGTCGCTGTTTACGTTGTGGATGACCCAGAGCTCCCATCCCGTGTTAAAGTAGTCGTCGCCGTGGCCGGCGAGGTCGGCGCTGACGACGATCGTGGTGCTTGGCGTCATCCCGACGTCGCAGGCTCCTTTCAGGACATGGGGGGGTTCAC
>DAOVLG010000144.1 GCA_030631385.1 Candidatus Coatesiibacteriota bacterium
GGACCGGCATGGCCAGTCACACCGGGGCCGACGCCGGGTGGGGGCGGATACTCTGGACGGTCGTCGGTCGGGTTTTCATCTACATCATCCCGGTCTGGCTCGTGCTTTACCTCTTCAAGCCCTGGGAGGTCAGCCTGTCCCTGGGGATCGTTTGCTTTGTCCTCGCCGGCCTCGGTTTTATCTTCTTCGAGTACACGCTCATCAGCTCGGCGCTCGTCGCCCGCGGCCTGGGGTTCAGGGCGGAGCTGGCCCTGTTGCACGACGGGGCCACGGAACGCATCGCCGGGGAGCTTGGATTGGAGCTCTTGGCCAGCCGGCAGATCACCGGCCCCGGCGTGGAGGAGTCGTCCCCCCACCGTACCGCCGCCGATGAGCCGTCCCGACCAACGGATTGATCGCTGATGTCGAGGGTGCCGTTGAACAGCCCCGGACCAGAGACCGACCGCCCACCGGCGACGGGTATCCGGCGGCTGATTCCCAACCTGCTCTCGATCACCCGCCTGCTCCTGCTGCCGGTCGTTCTCTACCTGGTCACCCTCCCCGACGACTGGGCGTCCTGGGCCGCGGCCGGGTTGATGGTCCTCTCCATGATCTTCGACGGGCTGGACGGCCTTCTGGCCCGACGGTGGAACGCCGTCACCGAGTTCGGCAAGGTGATAGACCCCCTCGCCGACAAGGTCTGCATCGGCGCCGCGGCAATCGTTCTCACCATCTACCGGGGTTTCCCTTTGTGGCTGATGATCGTGATCCTGGGACGGGACGTGTTGATCCTCCTCGGTGGTTTTTTGGTGCGGCACCGCCGTCACGAGACCCCGATGAGCAACTACGTCGGCAAGGCCGCCGCCTTCGTCATCGGGGCGACCCTGATCGTTTACACTCTGCGTACCGGCTATGTGTGGTTGGAGAAAGCGGTTTCCTGGCTCTCCGCCGCTCTGGTGGCGGTTTCACTGGTGGTTTACCTGTACAGGTATCTCAGGATGATGCGTGGTGGAGACGTCTTACCGACAACTGAGTAGTGCCTGTCGGAGGCTGTATGGTTGCTCGAGTCGTTGACCTGCGCTCCGATACCGTTACGCGCCCGGATAGGCCCATGCTCGAGGCTATGGTCGCCGCCGAGGTGGGCGACGATGTCCTCGGCGACGATCCTACGGTGAAGGAATTGGAGCGCCGTTACGCCGAAATTGTGGGGAAGGAGGCGGCCCTCTTCACCCCCTCGGGTACCATGGGCAATCAGGTGGCCGTGGCCGCCTGGACCTCCGGGGGCGATGAGATCATCCTGGGGCGGGAGGCCCACATCATCGAGTACGAGTACGGCGCGCCGGGATTCCTGGCCAGGGTGCTCACCCGCGAGGTGCCCGTCGTGGAGGGGGCTCCCGACCCGGACGAGGTGAGGAAACGGTACAAGTCGGGAGAGTTCCACTCCTCACGCACATCGCTCATCTGCCTGGAGAACACCCACAACCGTCTGGGCGGCATCGTGCCGAATCAGGGGATCTTCCGCGCCCTGCGCGCCTTCGCCGACGAGCACGGGGTGAAGATCCATCTGGACGGCGCCCGCCTGTGGAACGCCTCGGTGGCCACGGGGAAACCCATGGCCGAGCTGGCCTCTGTGGGGGACTCGGTGATGAGCTGCCTCTCGAAGGGGCTCGGCTGCCCGATTGGTTCGATCCTGGCGGGCCCGGGGGATTTCATCAAACGGGCCCACCGGCTACGCAAGATCTGCGGTGGGGGGATGCGTCAGGTGGGGATCCTTGCCGCCGCAGGACTCTACGCCATCGAGCACAACTGGAGACGCATGGCGGAGGACCACGAGAAGGCCCAGCGGATCGCGAAAACCCTCGCCGCCACCCCCTGGGCCGGGATAGACCCCGCCGACGTGCACACCAACATCGTCATCCCCGTCCTCGAGGGGGTCGCCTCGCAGCGGGTGGTTGAGGGTGCCGCCGAAAGAGGGGTCCGGTTCTTCCCCTTCGGCGAGGATAAGATTCGGCTGGTCACTCACCGGGATGTCTCCTTCGATGATGTCGGCTACGCCTGCGATGTCCTGTCCCGTCTGCGTTTTTAACCGAGATGCACGAACTGGCCGTTACCCAGGAGATCGTCCGGGCCGTCGAGGAGGAGATGGTAAAACTTCCCGCCCGAACCCGTCTGGTGAAGGTTAACCTTCTCCTCGGCCAGCTCACCGGTTACGTTCCCGCGAGCATCGAGTTCTGCTACGGGGCGCTCACCGAGTCGGGACCGTTGGAGGGATCGAGACTGGAGATTGATTACCGGCTGGGGAGGGTCCGGTGTAAGAAATGCGATGGTGAATTTACCCTGGATGGGCCCTACTTCATCTGCCCCGCCTGCGGCGGCAGGGACCTCACCGTACTTAACGGCAAGGAACTCCTTATCACCGGCCTGGAGGTCGAGGAGCCCGAGGAGGGAGCTTGAGCGAAAAAAGCCTGTCCAGCCGATTGATCTACACCGGTAAGATCATGGAGGTCCGGGTGGACGAGGTGCGGCTGGCCAACGGCAGGCACTCGACCCGGGAGCTCATCCGCGTCGTCGACGCCGTGCTGATGTTACCACTTCTGGACGATGACACGGTCCTGTTAATCCGCCAGTACCGCAAGGGCCCGGAGGTGGATCTCCTGGAACTGCCCGCGGGTAAGATAGACCCGGGAGAGGATCCCCTGACGGCCGCCCATCGTGAGCTTGTAGAAGAAACCGGCTACCGCGCCGGGAGGCTCGAACACCTTTCCAGCATCTACACCTGTCCGGGTTTCTGCAACGAGCTCATCCACCTCTACCTCGCCACCGAGCTGACCCGGGAGCGGCCCAGGCCCGACGACGACGAGCTTATCCGGATCGTCCCCACCTCTCTGGCGGAAATCGTCCGGATGCTCACCGACGGGAGTCTGGTTGACGGGAAGAGCGTGGCCGCCCTGGGGCTGTTCCTTTTACGATACTTCCGGGACGCGGGAGCGGTGTGAGTGGGGGATGTAAGATCCGCGGTGAAAAAAGGGGGCTCTTGCCAGCCCTGGAGTTACATTACTACCCCAACCTCCGCGTGGTGCAAAGTTCACGAAGTGAAAAGGGGACCTTTCGGCCCCCTTATCGAACAATGGGTGTAAACCCCTTGTCTGAGGTAGGTTACTCGGCGGTCTCCTCGGTGACCTCTTCGACTGTCTCCTCGGTGGCCTCCTCGACCGTCTCCTCGCCCTCTTCTACGGCTTCCTCGGCGGGAAGCTCTTCCTCTTCGATCTCTTCTTCTTCGACGACCTCCTCCTCCTCGGTGACGTCGGCCTCGACCTCTTCCTCGCCTTCTTCATCGCAGCCGACGAGGGCCAGGGAGAAGATCGCGAAGGTGCCGATCAGCAGGGCTATGAGTAGCTTTTTCATGTCATCCCCTTTGAGTCGGCGGGTTGCCCCGCCTCACAGTTTTTTCTGACGATTTGACGCTCTGGTGCGTTTTCCGAACGTGGTAACTTCTCGATACAGTTTTCGTAGTTTATCATAGCGGAAAGACTCTTGTCAAGGGTTTGCGTGATTTAGCATGCTTGCTAAGGGTTTTCAGATCAACATCTTGGTATGGGTGAGGTAAAAAAATCGCTGAATCTGACGGGGGTCGTCCTTCACACGGGGTTGGGCAGGGCGCCGCTGGCCGATGAGGTTGTCGCCGCCATGAATGCCGTTTCCCGGGCGGCCACGGTGGAGATCGAGGTAGAGACGGGTCGGCGGGGGCAGAGGCAGGCCGTCATCCGGGAGCGATGCGAACGGCTGTTCGGTCTTCCGGGATGCGCCTTCAACAACAACGCCGCGGCGACACTCTTGACGCTGGCCGCCATGGCGGAGGGGCGCGAGGTCGTCGTGGGCGTCTCCCGGCTGGTGGCCATCGGGGGTTCCTTCGCCATGCCCTCGGTGATGCGCCAATCGGGTTGTGAGTTGCGGGAGGTGGGGAGCGTCAACCGGACCGCCGTTGCCGATTACGAACGGGCGATCGGGGAGAAGACCGGGGCTATTTTCACGGCTCACCGCTCAAATTTTCGCCTCGAGGGTCGTTATACCGAACCGACCCTCGCCGAACTGGCGGAGCTGGCCCACTCGCACGATCTACCTTGCATCTACGACCAGGGGTCGGGTCTGGTCCGGGATGTCTCCTGGGCCGGGGGCGCGGATAACGTCGCATCTTCGGTGGAGGCGGGCGCCGATCTGGTGTGCTTCTCCGGCGATAAGCTCTTCGGCGGTCCCCAGGCAGGAATCGTGGTCGGCAGGGCGGATCTCGTCGAGGGGTGCATCCATCACCCCCTCGCCCGGGCGGTGCGGCTGGACAAGGTGATGCTCGCCGGTCTGGCCGCGACCTTCGATATGTACCTCGACGGTCGGGAGAACGAGCTTCCCACGTACCGGCTCCTATCTGTCACCGGCGGTGAGCTGCTCGGACGCGCTGAATCGCTGCGGCCCGAGTTCGAGCGTGTCGGCGGGGGGTTCTGGGATGTCTCGGTGGAGGAAACCGTGGGACGCGCCGGTTCCGGGGCGCTGCCCCTGGTGGATTTCGCCGGAGCCGCTCTCGTACTCTCCTCCTCGGTGATGAGTAGCCGAGAGCTGGCGAGGGAGTTCCGTAGACGGGGCATTTTCGGCCGGGTGGAGGGCGACGGGTTCCTCCTGGATATGCGCGCCCTCTTGCAGGAAGAGGAGGGTGCACTCCTGGCGTCGGCCGCCTCCGTGGTTGCCCGCAAAAAATGAACGGGTCAACCCCGTCGGGTTGCCCGCTCCTCCACTCCCCGCGTGTAACCTCGGGCCTGCCGTGCCAAGACCTCCTCGGCCAGGTTCGCCAGGATTGGGCCCATCTCGGGGCGTGCGTCTCTCGCCGGCGGTGGCACAGTTTTTGCGCAAATGGACCCCGGAGAAGTCCGCCGGTCATCATTCTGCAAAAACCTGTGCCACCGCCTCAGCGATAGTGGTGACAGCGGGTGCGTACCGGACAGAACTCGCAGAGCCTGCCTTTTGTCCCCATTATCTATGTGTTGGGATAACATACCTCTTTGGCATACAAATACGCAATCTACCACGGGTTAAACAGAACAAGAACGGGTAATTACACCTAAAAAAAGGGGGTACCCAATGAGTATGCCCCTTGATCCGCTTAAGTACTAGTCCCTCAGGCCTGTCGGGCCAAGACCTCCTCGGCCAGGTTCGCCAGGATTGGGCCCACCTCGGGGTGTGGGTGTCCTTCGGCGACGACCAGGGCCCGCTCCGCGTACCGTCGAGCCACCGCTTTGGTGTAGCTCAGGGAACCCGCCCGGTCCAGGAGTTTTACGATCTCCTTCCGCAGGTTCTTGAGCGGTAGGCTTAAAAGGCTGAGAAGCTCACGGCCGACCACGTCGTGATGGAGGCCGTGAATCAGGGGTAGGGTCAGCCTGCCCGCGGCGAGGTCGTTCCCCTCGTCCTTGCCGGTGACCTCGGCCGCCCCGGCGTAGTCCAACAGGTCGTCGGTGATCTGAAACGCCATGCCGAGGTTGAAGCCGTATTCCCGCATCCGTTCGGTCAGCTCCCCCTCACCGGCTAGCAGGGCCCCCATCTCCCCGCAGGCGCCGAAGAAGCCCGCCGTCTTGCGGGCGATTATCGCCAGGTATTCCCGTTCCCTGGGCTCGAAGCGCTGCGCGAAGTCCTTATCGGCGCTGGGCCTGGCGACGTGCCCCAGCCAGCGCGTTTCGTTGAGCTGTCTAATTTCACCCTCGCAGAGGTCCGCC
>DAOVLG010000095.1 GCA_030631385.1 Candidatus Coatesiibacteriota bacterium
AATATCTTCCGCTTTTCCATCCAACCACGTCCGATCTATTCCGAAGAACCCATTCTATCGGTAATTGTCTGACAGGGCAAGCCGAGGGCTCAGGCCTCGTAGGAGGGCTTCAACCAGCGGTCAAAGAGAGCGAAGAGCGGCAGGCCAAGGACGAGGGTGATGAGGACCTGACCGGCCATTTCCCAGCCGCCGGAGGGCCCCGGCGTGCGCGAGAGTAGGGCGATCAGCCAGAGAAGGCCGCGGTGAAAAAAACCGGCGCCCACAACCATAAACAGGCGCACCGGGGCGCTGCGCCGGTAAACCAACCCGCGCAGGGTGAAGACCAAGAGTGAAACGACGGCGAAACTCAGGGCGTTCGCCCCTAAAAGCCCCCAACCGGTAAGGTCAATCAAAAAGCCGGTGAGCCAGGCGGTCAATACCGCCCAAGTCGGTTTCTTAACCGCCAAGGCAAGGTAAACAACCGCCAGCAGAACCAGGTCGGGGCGGAAGAGCTCCCATCCACCGAAGAGCCCGAACCCCAACCGGTCCAGCACCAGCGCCGCCAGTGGGACGAGGTATATCATCGGAGAATCAGGTGGGCGAAACCGGCCCCCTCGATACCCGCGACGGGCTCCAGCCCACAGGTCAGTTCCAGGGCGCCGGGTTCCCAGTTCACCTCATCCACACGCCCCACTCCGATACCCGGGGGCAGGTTACCGAGACCGCTGGTCACCACCAGCTCGCCCTTTTCGGGCAGCACGTCCGCCGCCAGGTAATCTATCCGGAGCTCGCCCCGCCGGGAGACCAACACCCCGGTGCGGCGGGTTCTCGCCAACCGCACCCCCAGCCTGAGACGGGGATCGCCCAGCAGCACCAACTCGGCCGAATCCCCGGCCACCCGGCCCACCAACCCGACCAGCCAGCCATCCACCAGGACGGCCTGCCCCTCCCGGACCCCCCGGGTCTCCCCGGCGGCCAGGGCCGGCGGCGCGGAGGGGACCACCTCAACCGTCAGGAGGCGCCAGGGGCTCCGCAGACACAGTCCGAGGGCCTCGCGCAGACGGAGGTTCTCCGCCGTGGTGTCCCTCAAGCACTGTTGGTATAGGAAAAACTCAGCCTCCCGGGAGGCCGCCTCGAGACGCTCCCCCTCCCCGGAGATGAAACCGGACCAGCGTTCACCCAGAAGGGCCAGCTCGGTTCTCGCCCCCGCCAGCTCATCGCGCAGCCGGACCAGGGGTTTAAAACCGGAAAGATCGGCCCAGATCACGACGGCGGTCAGGACGGCGACGGGCGCGATCAGGTAGGGCAGAAACCGTCTCTCGTCGGTCATCGAAAAGAGCCCTTCCCGCCGATGATCACCCTGTGGAACTCCTCGGGGTTCTCCAACACCTTCCCCGCCCCGGCGACGACGGTGGTGAGGGGGTTGTCCACCAGATGGATGTTCACCTCGGTCTCCTTGTGCAAAAGTCTGTCCAAGCCGCGCAGCATGGAACCGCCGCCGGTCATGTATATTCCTCGGTCCACGATATCGGCGGCCAGCTCGGGTGGGGTCCGTTCGAGGGTCTGGTGCACCGCGCGCAGGATGGCGCCCACCGGCTCGCCGAGCGCCTCCCGAATCTCCATCGAGGTGACCGAGAGTATGCGGGGAATCCCCTCGACGATGTCCCGTCCCCGGACGTCCATCGTCTCCTTGGTATCCAGGGGGAAGGCGCTGCCGACCTGCAGCTTGATACGCTCGGCGGTCTGCTCGCCGACGAGGAGATTGTAGGTTTTGCGCAGGTACTTATCTATGGCCGCGTCCATCTCGTCGCCGCCGACGCGGATGCTGGTGTTGGTGACTATCCCCGAGAGGGAGATGACCGCCATCTCGGTGGTGCCGCCGCCGACGTCAATGATCACGTTGCCCACCGGCTCGTGCACGGGCAGCCCCGCGCCCACCGCCGCCGCCATCGGTTCGTAGATCATCATCACCTCTCGCGCCCCGGCGTGCAAAGCCGAGTCGCGCACCGCTCTCTTCTCCACCTCGGTGATGCCACTGGGAACGCAGACCAGGACCCGAGGATGAACGAAGAAGCGACGTCCGTGGCTCTTGGTGATGAAGTACTTCAGCATCCGCTCGGTTACCTCGAAATCGGCGATAACACCGTCGCTCATCGGGCGCAGGGCTTGGATCGTCTCCGGGGTCCGCCCGAGCATGATCTTAGCCTCGATGCCCACCTTCACTATGGCGCCGGTGTCCCGTAGTATGGCGACCACCGTGGGTTCGTCAACGACCACGCCCTTACCCTTCAGGTAGACCAGGGTGTTGGCCGTTCCAAGGTCTATAGCCAGGTCCCGGCTGAAGAGGCTTATGTAGGGTCTGAACAAATCGCTGACTCCGGTAGAAGGATGGGTTGACGGACAAGGTTGATACTCAAGCCCTCTTCGCGGTAAAAAGGGCCGCCCGGCTCAGTGTAACGCCAGATCGGCGACGTAACGGGAAGCGCGGACTACAATCGTCTCTATTCTACAATATTCCACGCCTCAAAACGTGAATGAAAACCGGACCCGATCCGGGTCCGGTAGACAGGTGGCGCGCCCGGCAGGATTCGAACCTGCGGCCTACGGATTCGTAGTCCGGCGCTCTATCCAACTGAGCTACGGGCGCCTTCAACCCCCCAACTCCCTCAGTCTTGAGGGGACAGCCTCGCAGGGAAGATTTTTTCTTTATTTCTTAGATTGTTCTCCGCGTGCGACGCGCCTGTACGTTCCGCCGGCTTCTCAACCCCGGTTTGCCCCCAAGTCTTGAAGGGAAACTCCATAAAATCGGGGGTAGTGTATGGCGTTTGCCGGGGGGGATTTGAACCCCCGGAGCGTTGGTAGCGCTCACCGGTTCGGTAATCGGGAGCCATAAACCAGACTCGGCCACCCCCATAATCAACACACTTCAACCAAAGGCAGAGAGGTCGAGATTAACATCAGGCGTTCGCTCGCGGGAGGTGATTATCAAAGCGGAACTGGGATGCAACGCCCAGCGTTGGTGGCGGAGAGGGCGGGATTCGAACCCGCGGAGCGCCTATTAAGCACTCAATCGCTTAGCAGGCGATCACCTTCGGCCTCTCGGTCACCTCTCCGGTCCGCCCGGAGGCCTTCTCGGGGTGGGGCCAACCATGCTGGGGGATTATACCAAATTACGGACCATGCATTCATCCGGACAAAAAGACAGGCGATCCGACTCGGTAATCAGACCCATAGCGCCAGAGGCGCAACCCGTCTTGTTCTTTACCGGTTGAATATTCCAGGATAAGACATTCCTAAAAGTCGCCATTCTTCGTAGGGGCGGCCGTCCCCTTGATCACATTCACAAGGGGGCTTTTCCCTCGCCCCTCTGGGGAGGGGCAGTCGCCCACGGGTCAGTGAGGGGCAACCGTTACTCGGACGGGCGATGTAGAGCGGCCCTTCAACGGGCCGCCGGCAATGCCCGGCGTTTTGAACAAAGTTACAGATGTATGACTGGTTCCACTCGCGGAGATAACCCATCGAATACAAACAATCATCTTCGCTGAGCTTGGGTGCAACGCCCAGCGTTGCTGGTGGAGAGGGCGGGATAACCGCACGGGTTCGCTCGCGGGAAGTGATTATCAAATTGAGAAAAGTCCTCTTCACGGAGCAGGGGTGCAGCGCCCTGCGCTGCCGCGGGACTGGGATGCAACGCGCTGCGCTTTAAACAAGGTTTTCAAATGTATAACAAGTTACGCTCGCGGAAACCAGCCCTCGACTGCTACCAATTTACCTCGCGGGACTGCGATGCAACGCGCTGCGCTTTAAACAAGGTTTTCAAATGTATAACAAGTTACGCTCGCGGAAACCAGCCCTCGACTGCTACCAATTTACCTCGCGGAACTGCGATCCAACGCGCTGCGTTGGTGGCGGAGGGCACAGGATTCGAACCTGTATGGGCCGTGAGGCCCGGCGGATTTCAAATCCGCTGCCTTACCAGTTAGGACTAGCCCTCCTTCAACCCCCCAACCCCCTCAATCTTGAGGGGCAATTCCGCGGGGAGGGATTGATTATAGTTCGCAAGCAACCGCCGCGAGCAAACGACTGTTTACAAACCCCGCCTTATATCCCCCCATCTCCCCAATCCTGGGGGGCACGTATGCGAGGTTACCACTAAATGAGCAGAAGATACAACTCCGTACTCGATGCGGTGCATCCATCAGTTCAGATCCCCCGTCCGGGGCCAACCCCTCAAGGCGTATCATGAGCTTTTTTTGGAGCCTTCACCGTGCGGAACAGCGCAGTGAAGTGTAGAGCAGACCCCGGTCCCCAACCAACAAGGCCCCCTCTTTGCGGAGGGGGTCAAAGCAGAGCTAACGCGGCCGCCTTCCTACTCGGTGATCTTCTTCTTGAGCTTGATCACGCGGGGCTTGGCGAAGTCCTTCCCCATCTCGCACAGCTCGACGTAACTAACCGGTGCGCCGTCGCCCCGGCGGTATCCCCGGGGGATGATGCGGACGAATCCGCCGGTGCGCTCGTCGTAGCGTGGGAGGACGACATCGAAGAACTTCTTGACGACCTTCCTGTCCCCCAGTTTGGCGAATACGGCGCGCCGGGCAGAAGTGTCAGCCGAGCGGGCCTTGGCAAACAGGCTGTCGGCGTACCGCTTGAGCGCCTTGGCCTTTGTGTGGGTCGTCTCGACGCGCTCGTGACGTACGAGGGAGCGGCAGAGGTTTCTGAGGAGCGCCCGCCGGTGGCTGGTGGTGCGGTTCAGCTTAAAGCCGCTTTTTCTGTGTCGCATGGCAGACCTCTAACCCTACTCGCCCAGCTACTCCATAACGTCCATCCCGAGGTGGAGACCGTACTCGACGAGGAAGGATTCTATCTCGGCCAGGGACTTCTTGCCAAAATTCCGGTACTTGAGCATCTCGGCCTCGGGTTTAACCACCAGATCGCCGAGGGTGTAGATGTCGGCGGCCCGCAGGCAGTTCGCCGAGCGTACGGAGAGATCCAGTTCGGATACGGGTCTGGAAAGAAGCTCCCGTATCCTGCGTCGCTCATCGTCCTCCTTCTCCTCCTGGGGTGTCCGGCGGGCGTCGGCCGATCCGATCACCTGGAAGAAATGGATGAGGATTTCCGCGGATTTCTCCACGGCTCTCCGGGGGCTGATGGAGCCGTCGGTCACCACCTCCAGGATCAGTCTATCGAAGTTGGTCATCCGGCCGATGCGGGTCTCCTCGACGCGGAAGTTGACCTTAACGATGGGGGTGAAGACGGTGTCAACGGGTATCATCCCGACGTAGTCGTGCTCAGTCGGCAGTTCCACGTCGTGGGCGATGAGGTATCCCCTTCCGCGCATCAACACGATGTCCATCACCAGCTCGCCGTCTGCGTCCAGGCCGGCGACGTAGGTTTCGAGATTGAGGATCTTCAGCTCGGGTGGGAGGACGAAATCGGCGCCTGTCACCTCCCCGGGGCCCTTGGCGGCCAGGCTCACCGCGTGAACCTCCTCATCGTCCTTATCCGCCCTGAAGACCAACTGGCGCAGGTTGAGGATGATGTCGGAGACGTCCTCGACCACCCCGGGAAGGGTGTCGTACTCGTGGTTGGCGTTCTCGACGCGCACCGCGACGGGGGAATAGCCGCTCAGACTGGACAGGAGCACCCGACGAAGGGCGTTTCCCACCGTGGTGCCGAAACCGGAGGCCAGCGGCTGAATGGTAAAGGTGGCCCCGTTCGGCTGGGCCTTATCCTTTTCGATCAGTACCTTAATATCGGTCTCCAGGACCTTTCCGATAATCATATACGCATAGCCCCGTAGAGGAATATAAGTGGACAGATGCAGGTGGAGCGAGGGTCCCGTCCCCGTGCGCGCTGCGTGCCGGAAACGTAGGTTAACGAGAGTAGAGCTCAACCACCAACTGCTCGTTGAAGGGCAGGGTGATATCCTCGCGTTTGGGCAGCCGGTTGACGCAGATCTCGAGCCTCTTCAGGTCAATCTCGAGCCATTCCACGGGTTGTGGTTGAATGCGCTCAAGCCGGAACTTGACCTGGGGCGCGACGCTCGAGTTCTCGCGGATCGCCACCTTGTCCTGCGCCTTGACCCTGAAACTGGGGATGTTCACCTTGCGTCCGTTGACAGCCACGTGCCCGTGAAGGACGTACTGCCGGGCCTGAGCTCGGGTGGCGACGAATCCGGCCCTCAAAAGCACGCTGTCGAGCCGGGTATCGAGCAGGATCAACAGGTTGTGGCCGGTTATGCCCTTGGCCCGCTCGGCCCTTTTGTAGAAATTGTAGAACTGCCCTTCCAAGAGACCGTAGGAGCGGCGGATGCGTTGTTTTTCCCGGAGCTGCATCCCGTATGGAGTCTGCCTGCGCCGCCTGCCCCGCGCACGCATGCCCGGCGGCGTTGGACGGCGCTCCACCGCGCACTTGTTCGATAAACAGCGCTGACCCTTGAGGAAGAGCTTGACGCCCTCCCGGCGGCAGAGCTTGCAGCGCGGTCCGGTGTACCTGGCCAAAGCGGGATCCTCCCTACACCCGGCGGCGCTTCTTCGGCCGGCAGCCGTTGTGCGGAACGCTGGTCATATCAATCACGGCGGTAATCCCGAGACCGGCGGCTGAGAGGGCCCGGATCGCCGATTCCCGCCCGGAGCCGGGTCCCTTGATGTGGATCTCGACCCGGCGCATCCCGGAATCGAGGGCCTTCCGGGCGCATGATTCAGCGGTGAGCTGGGCGGCGAAGGGGGTGGATTTCTTGCTCCCCTTGAAGCCGGCGGTGCCCGAGCTGC
>DAOVLG010000409.1 GCA_030631385.1 Candidatus Coatesiibacteriota bacterium
GATGATCGTGTTGTTGAAGGAGGAGCGGATGCAGATGATGCCCTCCGGAGTGCCCTCATCGAACTTGATCGAGCGGCGACGGCGTTGACGCGCCATGTACTACCTCTCAAACCCAGGTTTCTTGCGCCTGGCGCCCACGGTGCGACGCGGGCCCTTCCGCGTGCGGGCGTTGGTCTTGGTGCGTTGGCCGCGGACGGGCAGACCCCTCTTGTGCCGAAAACCACGGTAGCAGTTGATCGCCATGAGCCGTTTGATGTTCATGGCGATCTCGGCGCGCAGCGTGCCCTCGACCCGATGGCCCTCATCAATGATCTTGCGGATGCTGGTGATCTCGTCGTCGGTGAGGTCGTTGGTCTTGGTGTCCACATCAACCCCGGCCTCGGTGCAGATATCCCGTGCGGTGGTGTGCCCGATGCCGTAGATGTAGGTCAGGCTGATGACGATGCGCTTGTTACGGGGCAGGTCAATCCCGGCGATACGAGCCATCGTCCTCCTTTAACCCTGACGCTGTTTGTGGCGCGGGTTCTTGCAGATGACGCGGACCACGCCCTTGCGCTTGATGACCCGGCATTTGTCGCAGATCGGCTTCACTGAACTACGGACCTTCATTAGAGCTCCCTCGCCAACACACTTATTCGACGGATAAGTACAATCAGGTTATCTGACTCCCGGATCCGCCCCCCGCCGGCCCCCCCTTTATCGGCCCCCCTCGGCTGGCCCACCTACTTGAAACGCCAGGTGATGCGGCCTTTGGTGAGATCGTAGGGCGTGATCTCCACTCGAACGCGGTCTCCGGGAAGGATGCGTACAAAGTGCATGCGCATCTTCCCGCAGATGTGTGCCAGGATAACCCGTCCGTTCTCGAGTTCCACCCGGAACATAGCGTTGGGCAACGCCTTGGTGACGACTCCCTCGACCTGGATGACCTCTTCTTTTGCCATTTAACGGGGTTTCGGCGGTTGCGAACGGCAAGTTTAAGACACCTTGCCGTCCTAAGTCAAGGTTTTAGGGTGAATTCTACAACCCGCCCCAACACCACTCCCAGGGGGTCAGGATCTCGGGACCATTCTCGCCGACGAAAACGGTGTGCTCGAAGTGGGCGCTCCGGCTGCCGTCGTAGGTCACGGCGGTCCAGTTGTCGTCGAGTATCTTGATCGCCATGGTGCCCACGTTGATCATGGGCTCCACGGCCAGGGCGTCCCCGAGGCGGATCAGGGGACCGGCGCCCGGTTTCCCGTAGTTGGGAATCTGGGGTCTCTCGTGCAGGCGCCTGCCGATACCGTGACCGGTGAAATCGCGCACGACCTGGAAGCCGGCGTCGGCGGCCATCCGCTGGACCGTGGAACCGATGTCGCCGATCCGCCTCCCCGCTCGACACTCCGCGACGGCTGCCAGGAGCGACGCCCTGGTGACGCGGATCAGACGGGCGGAGAGCTCGTCTATCTCGCCCACGGGGAGGGTGATGGCCGCGTCACCGTGGTACCCGCCGATGTAGGCGCCGATATCAACGCTCAGGATGTCCCCGGAGACGAGCCGCCGTTTACCGGGGATACCGTGGACGATCTGTTCGTTGATCGAGGTGCAGACGCTGGCCGGGAAGCCGTTGTACCCCTTGAAGGAGGGGACGGCTCCACGGGAGCGGATCAGGCCTTCCACGGCGTCGTTGAGCTCCTCGGTCCGCAGGCCCGGAGCCGCCATCTCGCTGACCAGGTTGATGGCCTCGGAGACGATCCTCCCCGCTACGGCCATGGCGTCGCGCTTGGTTTTGAAGTCCGGGTTCCTCAAGCCTTTGCCCCGTATCTCGGGTGGCCGTGCCCGGGCCGGCGAACCGCCGCATCCCTGGGGCCCGCCCCCGTTAACACTCCTCGAAACGTGCCAGGGCGTTCAGGAGGCGTTGGTAGACCTCCTCCACCCCCCCGATACCGTCCACCAGCACGAGCTTCCCCCGCCCCCGGTAGTAATCCACCAGGGGACTGGTCTCCCGGCGGTAAACCTGGAGACGTCGGCGGATGGTCTCGTGGTCGTCGTCTGGGCGCTTGACGAGTTTCGTACCATCGTGATCGCAGACCCCCTCGCGTTTCGGCGGAACGGTTAACAGATTGTAGATCGCCCCGCAGACCGGGCAGCTACGCCGGTTGGAAAGCCGCCGGACGATGACGGTGTCCGGAACCTCGAAGAGAACGGCGGCGGTGAGGGTGCGTCCCGCATCGGCGAGGAGCGC
>DAOVLG010000454.1 GCA_030631385.1 Candidatus Coatesiibacteriota bacterium
CCTCGGTCAGCCGCATCACGTCCTCATAATCAGCGTAAGCCCAGTAGAACTCCAGCATGGTAAACTCCGGGTTGTGTGAGCGGTCCACTCCTTCGTTGCGGAAATCGCGCCCGATCTCATATACTCGCTCGTAACCACCTACCAGCAGACGCTTGAGGTAAAGCTCGTACGAGATGCGCAGATACAATTCCTGCTTGAGCTGATTGTGGTAGGTGACGAACGGTCGCGCTGCAGCGCCCCCGTAGATGGGCTGCAAGATAGGCGTCTCCACCTCAAGAAAGCCATTCGAATCCATGAACTCCCGCAGGGAACGTATTACGCCGGCGCGCTTGATGAAGATATCGCGAATCTCCGGATTGACCGCCAGGTCGGCGTAGCGCTGGCGGTAGCGCGTCTCCGGGTCGTCCAATGTGGCGTGACGCACCACCTCCCCATCCACCACTTCGTCCTTAGCTGCCGGTAGGGGCGTGATCGCCTTTGCCAGCAAACGGAACTCCGAGACACGCAGCGTGACTTCGTCCGTGCGCGTGCGGAACATCTCGCCGCTGGCCTGCACGAAGTCGCCCAGGTCGAACTCGCGGTTGAACAGCACCATCTGCTCTTTGCCGATGTCGTTGGCGCGCAGGAACAGCTGGATGCGCCCAACGCCGTCCTCGATGTGGGCAAACGTGATCTTTCCCATCGGCCGCACCGAACGCAGCCGCCCGACCACCGTGGCCATTACGGGTTCTTCCACTCCAGCAGCTTCAGCCTTTTCGAAGTCCGCGATCGCCTCCTGGTTGGTGTGAGTCCGTTCTACCCTGCCGGGATAGGGGTCGATCCCCCGTTCTCGCAAACGCTCCAACTTCTCCAACCGGGTCTGCTCCAGCTTCGTGTATTCCCTTGCCATACGCACACTCCTAATAAAAAAGCCCCGCGCTACGAGACCTGGCGCGGGGCTTGGTCTTCATGGCCCCAGTGTTATTCCACCTTCAACAGGTGCACAATAAACGAACCACCGGGCGCCTGAACTTCTACCTCATCACCGGCGCGGTGGTCCATCAACGCTCGCCCCAGGGGCGACTCGTTGGAGATTCGTCCCTTGCTCGGGTCAGCTTCCGCCCGCCCGACCACGGTATAAATTTCCTGTTCGCTGTTGTTCTCCCGGATGGTCACCTTGGCCCCCACCTCAACAACCTCGCGGTTGCCGGACTCCTCGATAACGCGGGCGTTCGCCAGGATGGTCTCCAACTCCCGGATTCGTCCTTCCAAAAAAGCCTGTTCGTTCTTGGCCGCGTCGTACTCGGCATCCGAGTCAACCCCGCCCATATCGCCGCCGTCTTCCATAGCTGCACGCAGCCGCTCGGCGACCTCGTGGCGCTTTACTGAGCGCAGGTATTCTAGTTCCTCTTGCAGATTCTGGTAGCCTTTGCTGGTCAGAAATGAAGGAGGCATAAATTAAGTCCCTCTCGCTTAGATAAATAAAACCACTCCCGAGGAGCGATTTTAAATATAGTTGTCTCATTTAATTATTTAGCTGATAACGAGACGCGGCATCCTGGAAATGCTCAATCTGCTCTCCCAGCGCCGCGCACGGATTTTAACACAATTTCTCGTAAAACGCAAGAATTAAAACTCCCCTGTTAAAACTCCCCAGATTTGCGAATTACAAGCCCGAACAATGATTGAGGAAAATGATGGCTCACAGAATACCTTACCTGGCAAACAGCCTGCGAGGTGTCGAACTCACCCTTTGAACAACCTCACGCCTCCTACCCTGTCGTGATATGCCCTGATCGCCTCCCTCATCTCCTCCTGGTTCGGCCAGAAAGTACTGACCTGCGAAGCGTGCGCCGCGATACTGCCCATCCAGGCTTGCAGCCCGGCTTCGGAGACCGCCAAATCCACGTACTC
>DAOVLG010000046.1 GCA_030631385.1 Candidatus Coatesiibacteriota bacterium
CGATGAAGGGGTCCAGGAGCTCGGCCAGCCGGGTCAGCTCCACGAGCTGGTCCCTGGAGAGCGCCTTGGTGGGAAAGAGGTAAAGCGCGCGGGCGCTGGGTTCGCGCAGGATTCGATCCAGTATCGGCAGGTTGTAGCAGAGGGTCTTGCCGCTGGCGGTGGGGGTGCTGACGACCACGTGCCTGCCCGCGTGAACGAGGTCCACCGCCTCGCGCTGATGGGTGTAGAGCCTCTCGATGCCGCTCCGCTCCAGGACGGTCGCGACCCTGTCGTGCAGCCAGTCGGGGAAATCGGCCTGGCGGGCGGGGGCGGCACCGATGATCCGCCAATGGGTGATGTGGTTCTTGTACGGAGCTTTTTTAAGGCTATCGAGGACCTTTTCAACTGGGGTCGGCATGGTTTTTCCCGTTACGGTCTGGCTAAGACGTAGGCGCGAACCTCGGCGGCTCCCGCTTCACGGAGCATTCTTCCGCACTCCTGGATGGTGCTGCCCGTGGTGGAAACGTCGTCTACGAGGCAGATTCGTCTGCCGGTGATGGATGGTTCATCGGTAACGGTAAAGGCTCCGGCGACGTTGGTCAGACGCATATCCAAAGGCAGGGATACCTGGGGGATCGTGTTTCGCGTTCTCGCCAAGGGTTCGGCCAACTCCGCTCCCCAGTGGGCGGCTAGACGGCGGGCGAGAAGCAGGCTTTGGTTGAAGCCCCTCCAGCGAAACCGCTTGACGTGCAGGGGCACCGGGATGACCAGGTCGGGACGCCAGGAGCCGAAGAGGGCGTGGGCCCTTTCGACGAAGAGATTGCTCAACTGGTCCGCCAGTGAGGACCAGAAGTCGTACTTGAACTCGGATATCAGCTTGACCAGCGGTTCACGGTAGCGGGCCGTCCCGCGCAGGATCACCGGGAAGGGGTCGAGGCGGCAGTCGAGGCAGAGGTTCTCACCCCGGGGATCTACGATCTCCTTCCGTTCGAGCTGGCGACCGCAGGCGGCGCACCAGGGATGTTTGACCAGCTCCACGGTGCGCCAGCAGGCCGAACAGAGCCCCATCCGCCGCCCCTCGGGCAGCCGGTCACCGCACACGTGACAGGTCGGCGGGTATAGTAAGCGAAGCAGGCCCTCGATGGTCCGTCTACCCAGCTCCCTGGCCCGGGCGAGCATCACTTACCATTCGGATGGAGGAGGGAGGAGATCATCCTCAGGGCCCTGACGGTCCGGGGGCCCGCCCGGAGGACAAGGTCGGGATCGAGGGTGTGGACCCTGCCCAGTACCACCGCATTCAGGTTTTTCCAGCCCGTTCTGCGGGCGGCCATTTCCGGGGTGGTCAGGCCGTCGCAGAGGAGGACCACGTCGGGGTCGGCCACGAGGAGCTTCTCCGGCGGCACGTTGTGGTAGGTGCGCGGCAGGTCGTTAAAAACGTTCACCCCGCCGGCGGTGGTCACCAGGTCGTGGATCAGGCTACCGGAGCAGGCTGTCATGGGTGGTTCGCCGCAGATCTCGATGTAGACTTGCGGCCGGTCCCCTTCCCCGGCTTTCGAACCGACCTCCGCGGCGGTCCGCTCCAGTTCATCGGCCAGCCGTCCGCCTTCCTCGGGATTGCCCAGGAGTCTGCCCAACTCCAGGAAATCCCGCCCAAGCTCCTCGAGGGAGCCGGGGAAGTAAACGTAAACCTGTATTCCCAGGCTGTCGAGCTTGGCCAATAGGGGGGCCTGCTCCATTCCGGTTACGATCACCAGGTCGGGCCTCAGGGCGGCGATGCGCTCGGCGTCGGGGTTGGAGAAGTCGCCGATGACCGGTAGGTCCACGACCCCGGACGGGCGGTTGCAGTAGGCGCTGCGGCCGACGAGGGCCTCCGGAGCGATGGCGTAGATGGTCTCCGTGGCATCGGGCGCGGTGGAAACGACGCGCTCCGGCGTGGCGGAAAGGACGACCGTGCGCCCGGCGTCATCGGTTGCGATGATGCCCCCCTCGGGGACGGCTTCAGGCTCGCTTTGGCCGCAACCGAGGAAAACGGCGGTGAGAAACGCAACAATAAAAACCGTTATGTTACGTTTCATAACCTGAGACCTTTAATAAAGTTCACCTGCTTCCGTAGGGCGGTTGTAGAAACCCGCCCCTACAGGGTTTAATCAATTCGCGGAAAAAGCCGTCATATGTGCCATTTTTTACTTTTTAAGGGATCATCACCCGATGGTGGACCGGCGTAATAGAGCGCCCCGCGTGTCTTCTATGCCTTTTAGTCATTGAGATGGTTTAATCGGAACGATCTCTTTGGAATAAACGGAGGTTAAGCTTGAATCCGCTTTACGGACACCTACCTCGCCGGCGGTGGCACAGTTTTTGCGCAAATGAACCTCGAAAAAGTCCGCCGGGGCCCGTCGTGCAAAAACCTGTGCCACCGCCTAAGCCATCGTGGTAACGGCTGGGGCACACTGGACGAACTCGCCGCACCTGCCACTTATCCCCCTTAGCTAGGTGGCGGGATTACTTACTTCTGCTGCTTACGAACAGGTAATTTGACTTCGGTAGAATAGTCCAACGGCAAGGGTTCTAGGCCTCTTGTAAATAACACCGATAGCTAATCCACCTACCCATCATCCTCACCGTCCCGCTGGATGAGATGGATGGAAACGGCTCGCCCGATTTCCTCGTCGTACTCGACGACGCATCCCCGAACCGCGGTCGGACCCTCTGCCGGGACGGCGCGAAAAGGGAGGGCGTTCAAGAAGCGGCCCATCACACTTTCGGCCTTTACACCGATCACTCCCTCGGTGGGTCCGCACATCCCGGCGTCGGAGAGATAGGCGGTTCCGCCGGGGAGGATGCGGTTGTCGGCTGTCTGCACATGGGTGTGGGTACCGATCACGGCCGCCACGCGCCCATCGAGATACCGCCCCAGGGCCTCCTTCTCGCTGGTGGCCTCGGCGTGGAAGTCCACAAAGACGGCGGTAACCCCGGTTTCATTTAGAGCCTTGATCTCCCGATCGGCGGTGCGGAAGGGGCAGTCGGTCTCGCGCATAAACACCCGTCCCTGGAGGTTTACCACCCCGAGAATTGTCCCGCCACCGAGACGATCTTCCGGAACCCGGTACACGGCCACGCCCTTTCCCGGGACGCCTGGGGGGTAGTTTGCCGGTCTCAAGAGGTATGGTTCAGCATCCAGAAGCGCGTAGCCCTCGCGGTTGTCCCAGATGTGATTGCCCGAGGTCATCACATCAATTTCCAGGTCCTTTAGCTCCCGCAGGGGTTTGGGGCTGATGCCGGCGCCACCGGCGGCGTTCTCCACGTTGGCGATGACCAACGAGGGTGTGAACTCGGCGATAAGATCGGGAAGCAGATATTCAAGCGCTCGGCGACCGGGTCGTCCCATGACATCACCGAGAAAGAGGATGCGGAGCAAGGTGTCCCTTCGCTGGGATTGATACAATCACGGGACCCGTCGCCGGGCCCCGGGGTCGGGCGTGTTCGAGGATCGGAGGCTCAACCCAGCTCGATAGAGCGGTACTCCCGCTTGCCGTCCTCGTAGGCGCTGCGTCCGTGGGAGTCCTGGGCGACGACCAGGGGGAAGTCGGCGACCTCGAGCCGGCGGATCGCCTCGGTGCCCAGGTCCTCGTAGGCGATCACCTCGGCGGAGACGATGGATTTCGCGATATAGGCGGCGGCCCCGCCGATGGCGGCGAAGTAAACGGCGCCGTGCGTTTTCATCGCCTCGACTACGCTCATCCCGCGCAGGCCCTTTCCGATCATCCCACGTACACCGACCTTTAGCAACGGCGGGGTGTAGGGGTCCATCCGGTAGGACGTGGTTGGACCGGCGGAGCCGATTGGGCGCGGCGGCTTGGCCGGAGCGGGGCCCACGTAGTAGATCACGGCACCCTCGGGCGGGAAGGGAAGATCCTCTCCCTTCTCCAACAGCTCGACCAACCGGGCGTGGGCGGCGTCGCGGCCGGTGTAGACGATCCCGGAAAGCCTGACCCGGTCGCCGGCCTTCAGACCGCGGACCGTTTCTTCGGATAGAGGCGTGGTAATCTCTATCAGCTTTTCGCTCATTGCCCTCCGCATGCCCGTTTTCACACTCTTAAATACTAATTGAGCTTAGCATAGGGGCGGCTCCGGCGTCAAAGGGGTTGATCCACCCAACCGGCGGCCTTGCCGGAGTGGATTACTGTTGCTACAATTCATCGAAGGATTTGGTTCATACTGTTGAGCCTACGACGAAAGATGACTGTTCCCGACACGGCGGAGGCCTACACCCTTTTCGACGGTAGCCTCATCAGATTGGGAAAAAACTGGTCGGGCTCGCCGAACTCAATGCAGTCTCACACTATGCCAACGGTTCGGATACTCTGGAGATGGGTAGGATTTTGGCCGGGCGTACTTCTCCCGTTTTCTCTGGCATGCACCCAACTCGGCGGGCTCGAAAGGCTAAGCGCTCGGTTCGGAGCACCGGGCCCGATGGACTACCTCGTGGCGGGCTCACCCGAACGGGCACGGGAGCTTGTTGAAAAATTAACTCTGAACTCGACCGAACGCCTGTACGCTTCGGCGCAGTTGGCTTTATTCGATGGAGACCCGACCTGTGCCTTTGAGCTCCTGGGTGAGGTGGATTCCGAAACCGCGCGGTTGCAGCAGGTTCGTTTGGCCATCTCCGGCAGGGTGAGATTAACCCCCGAGATCACCCCTCCGCCGGGGGAAGACCCTGCTTTGGAGCTCGGATACGGGACCGCGCTTCTGGCCGAGGGCTTTCGTGAGGAGGGTATGGAGCGCCTTAGGACGATCGAGGAGGGGATTCTTGGCGCCGTCGCCAACCTGGTGCTTGCCGGGGAGCTCGATGGATACGACGAGGCGGAGGAGCGCCGACTGGCCCTGGGGAGAGCCTGGCGTCTGTCGAACGCCGCCCTGCGCCCCCTGATTCTGCCCGATTACCTCGCCGCGGTGCGTGACGTCGGCGGAGGTCGTGGGATCGCTGGCGAACTGGAGCGGCTCAGGGGGGAGGTTGAGGTCGGTTCGCCGCCCTGGATAGACCTTACCGTTTGGCTGATCCAGGCTCGTGAACCCTTTGAAGCGAGGGATGTGGCTTGGGAGCTGGCCGGCTACGCCCCCGAGGAGGCCTTCGCCATCCTCGGTGAGCTGGAGCCTTGCCTGCCGATCGAGCTGCCCCGCCTGGCCGCGCTGGCCTTGGAGGTGGATGATACCGAACTGGCCCGGAAGGCGATTGATGGGATCAGCCTCTCTCCGGCGGTTTTTTTGTTGAAGGGGGAGTACGAGCACGCCATCGGCCGCCCCCGTCAGGCCCTGGCCCAGTACGCCGAGATCTTCGACGATCCCGAACTCGGCGGGCTGGCCCGTCTCTACGCCGGGGTGACCGAGCTGAGCCGGGATCGGCGCGCCGCGGCGGAGGTGCACTGGTCCCGCGTGGCCATGGCCGGGGTTCCAACGGAGCTGGCCGGGACCTACCTCGAACGGGACGCGTTATTGGTGACGGCCAAAGCCGATTACTACCGGGCCAACCTGAGGCGGTACACCTCACCCGAGGAGGCCGCCGAGCTGTACGCCGATGCACTCGCCGGCGGTTTGTCGGGGAAGGAGCGGGCGCGGGCCGCCTGGCGTCTGGCCACCCTCCGGGCAGCGTCGGGGGAATGGACGGAGGCGGCGGAGGCCTTCACGCAGGCTGCGTACGATCCCGCCTACCGCCCCCACGTGGAGTACTGGCAACCGAGGATGAAACAGCTAGCTGGGCTGGACACAGAACCGCCGGCCTACAATTGGGCTTACCCTTTCTACGAGCTACCAGTCCGCGGCGTCCGATGGTGGGTTTTACCCGAAACGGCCGAATTGACTCTCCGAGGAGTATTCGCCGATCTCCTCTACACCCGCCCGGAGGATGAGGAGTTAGCCCTGCTCTTAACGCTTGCCAGTGTGGCCGACGATGATCTCTTCACCTCGTATGCAAACGTCGTGGAGCGGTACCACCCGGATGACCCAGATGCCAACGCCGCCCTGGCCCAGGCATACGCCCGGCGCGGTTTCGAGATTGGCGACTACGTCGTTCTCCCCGAGATCGTCTACGCCGGCCGTGCGCTGGCTAACTACGAGCCCGGGGCCCTATCCGTTCTGGGTGTGCTGCCCCTGGCCTACCCGCTGACGTACCTGGACGCGACCCTGAAAGCTGCTGGAACCTTCGGCATTGATCCCCTCCTCCTCCTGGCGTTGGTTCGAGAGGAGAGCCGCTTTGACTCCGAAATCGTCTCCAAAGCCGGGGCGGTGGGGCTGACGCAGAAGATGCCGGCCACCGCGGCGATGCTGGCCGCCGAGCTGGAACTGCACGACTACGACCTGCGTGATCCCACCGATTCGCTCCTCCTCGGAGCGGCCTACCTTCGCAAGATGCTCGACCGCCACGACGGTAATCTGGCGCTGGCTCTGGCGGGGTACAACGCCGGACCGGGCAACGCGAGGCACTGGGTAAAATCCTTCGAGGAGCTGCCGCCCGACGTGTGGCTCCTCCTTGAGCCCTTCGATGAGACGCGGCGCTACATCATCCGGGTCGTGGGGAGCTACTACCGCTATCGCCAGCTCTACGGGGAGTAGATAGCCTTGAACCAGATCACCGGGAAACGCGGATTACGGCTGGCATTTGATGTCTTGCGTCCCTGGCGTCTGCGGTTGCTGGGGTTGAACCTACTGGGGTTGCCCCAGGCGGGGCTGAACGTTCTTATGGCCTGGACCATCGGCTTCGGCGTGGACCGCTTCCTCGAGCAGGCGGAGGTTCTGCGGACGCTTATACCCATCCTCTTGATCGGCCTCTTCCTCTTCCGCTCGGGTGTCGGGGTTTTCATCCGGTACATCTCCCTGCGGCTGGGTTCACGTATCCATCTCACCCTGGAACGCAGAACCTTCGACAAGCTCCTCCGGATCCCGCTTCTGGACGCCGTGGGCGCCGGCGAGGCAACGACCTCCCTATTCCACGACTGCGCCCTCTATGCCCACGGGATCATTGACCTGTACGGCACCCTGACCGTGGAGCTCCTCCGGGCCGCGGCCCTGTGGAGCTACCTGTTGGTGTTGGAATGGCGTTTGGGGATTCTGGTGGCCGTGGCGATCCCGGTTTTCCTCCTACCGCTCCGGTTCTTGATGCGCAAGATGCGGCGTGCGAGCACCGAGCTCTACGAACAGAACCTGCGTTACTGGAGACGGGCGGTGGACGCGGTGAGCGCCCCGAGGTTGGTGAGGGGTGCCGGCGCACAGCGTTTTGAGTTCGACAACTTCGCCGACGTGGGGGAACGGAGGATGAGCGGGATGCTCAGACAGGCCGTCTACCACTCCTTCGTCGGTCCCCTCGGAGAGGTCTTCGCTGCCTGCGCCATCGGGGCGGCCTTCTGGCTGGGGGTGGACCTCATCGGCGTTGAGGGGCTGAGCCTGGGCGGTCTGGGTTCAGCGGCGGTGACCACGGTCTGGCTCCTGGGGGCGCTGAAGGGGATATTCGGCGCAGCCGGAAACGCCCAGAGCACACTGGTGCTGCAGGATCGTCTCTTAAATATCTGGCGAATAGGGGACGAGTTTTTAGATGGACCTGAGCCACCGGAGTGGCGCGTTCTTTGGGTGGACGGGCTGGACTTCTCCTATCCGGACGGAACCGCGGTCCTTCGCGGCGTCAACCTAGGCTTGAGACGGGGGGAGATCGTCCACCTCACCGGTCCCTCGGGCGCGGGGAAGACCACTCTGGCCCGGTTACTCTGCCGTCTCTACGAGCCGACCGGGGGGCGTCTGCTCCTCAACGATAGTCCGCTAAAGGGCTACGGGCTCGGACCTTGGCGTCTGAGGACCGCCCTGGTGGATCAGGAGCCGGAGTTTTTACCCGGCGCCCTGGAGGAGGCCGTGGCCTATCCCGACGAGCCAGGCGACGCAGGGATACACGAACTTTTACGTGAGGTCGGCCTGGGCGACTTGGAGAGGACCATCTCATCGGGCGCACCCGAGCTCTCGGGTGGCGAGCGTCGGCGTCTGGCCCTGGCCCGAGCGCTGTACCACCGTCCCGACCTCCTGATCCTCGACGAGACGACCAGCTTCGTCATGGCCGAGCGGGAGCGGGCGCTGATCGAGCTGGTACGGCGGAGGCTGCCCGATACGGCGGTTCTTGTCATCAGCCACCGCGAGAGGGTGGGGGATTTGGCGGACCGGCGCCTGCGCCTGGAACCCAATGGGGTGGTCGAGCTTTAACATCACTGGATGGTTTCTCCGTCAGGCTATCTCCGCGAGCGAAACCGTTAATACGTAGCGCAGCCCCTCTGTGGGCCGCCGCATAAATTTCCCTCTCCCCGTGGGAGAGGGCTAGGGTGAGGGCTGCCATTACGGGCGGGTGTGGACACCCTCCCCTACATCAAACCGATGTAGCGCGGCCCCTCTGTGGGCCGCCAGCGCAGGGCGCTGGACCCGAGCCCCGCGAGGAGAATCAATTGCGTTCGAGGATTAGTCCCCGCGAGCGAAACAGTTAATACATAGCGCGGCCCTTCCATGGACCGCCGCGGTGGGGCGTAGAAGCCCCACCCTACATTCGTCACCGACTGATGACCAACCGGCGGGTGAGTGTGCCGGTATCAGTTGTTAAGCTGGCTAGGTATACGCTGGGCAGTAGGCCAGAGGTGTCGTAGACGATTTCGTGGCGGCCTGGTGTGGTAGGAACACTCACAGAGGACGCCACGAGCCGACCTGAGAGGTCGTAGAGCGAGAGCTCTACGTTTGTAGTGTTTTCTGGGATGTAGTAGCTGAGGGTTACCTGGTCCGTGGCCGGGCAGGGGTAGGGGGCGTAGAGTGTGAGTCGGTTGGCATCTGGTCCCGGCCAGGCGGCTTCAACGGGACCAAAGCGGAGGACGGAGCTGTCGGGGAGGGTTGCTTCGAGGGTGTAGAGGTGAGTGATGTTCGGTTCGGCGTCGCGGTCGAGGTAACGGTAGAGGGCGTCGCCGGAGAGGTTGACCAGGCGCTCGCCGTCGCGTTCCAGGCGCCAGGTAGAGCCGATCAGATCGCCATCCTCGCGCCAAGATAGGAGGATGCCGTCACTCACTGAATCGGCGCTCAGAATGGGATCATCAATGGCCCAATCCTCAGTCTGATAAACGTAAAGAATGTCATAATCATACGAATCCCAATTGTATTTCCCAAC
>DAOVLG010000041.1 GCA_030631385.1 Candidatus Coatesiibacteriota bacterium
ATACACCAAGACAAGGGGTTTTAACCCCTTGTCTCAACGTAGGGGCGGCCCTCTGTGCCCGCCCGCGGAAGGGTCAACAGACCCTCCCCTACTAGCACAAGTGGATTAATTCAAAGGTCTCCCAGTATAAAAAAGCGCCCCGGAGGGCGGGCACGGCTCGACTGGCTGAAAGTAGGCTGAACGGGACGAGCTTTGGTTTCCCTTGGGGAGGTGCGACCGCCGCCCGTGACCTCAACGTCGAAAGGTTACCGCACCGTAGGCTAACCCCGACCCGTGAGGATATCCTTGACCTTGGTGAGAAGCTCCCGGGAATCGAAGGGTTTGGTGATGTAGTCCACCGCGCCCTCCTGCATGGAGGTGATCTTGGCGCGGCTCCCCGTCTTGGCGGAGATTATGGCCACCGGGATCTCGGACGTGGAGGGATCCACGTGCAGGAGCCTGAGCACCTCCCAGCCATCCATGTCGGGCATCATGATGTCCAACAGGATCAGATCCGGATTGTACCTCTCGGCGAGCTCGAGTGCCTCCAGGCCGTTGGTAGCCTTGAGAACGTCGTAACCCTGGCTCTTGAGGATCATCTCGACGATGGTGACGATGTCCGGCTCGTCGTCGGCGACCAGGATCAGCTTCGATTTCGGAGGTGCGGAGTATCTGTTCATTGCGCGGCTCATAACGTGATCAACATCAAGTATAGACTCATTTTTTTATGGTTTCCACCCGGCCGGGGGGTGACGGGATCAATAGGCCTTCGAGGGGCGCTCCAGGTAGTACCCCTGCCCCAATTCAACGCCGAGCTCCCGCATCATCTCCAGCTCCTCGGGCATCTCGATCCCCTCGGCGATGACGCGGCTGCCGGTGCGGTCGGCCATCTCCAAGAGGGTCCTCATGAGCTCCTGCTTGATCCTGCTTTCGTGGATGTGCGCCACCATGGACCGGTCAAACTTGAGGAAATCGGGCTGAAGCTCGGCGATGGTGGAGAGCGATGAGTATCCGGCGCCGGCGTCGTCCACGGCGATCTTGAAGCCCTCCTTCTTGAAGTTTCCGAGGGTGCGGCAAAAGTTGGTCAGGTCGTGGATGGCGGTGCGTTCGGTCAACTCGAGAACGACGTCCTCCTTCCTGAGCTTGCTGTCATCGCTGAAATCGGCGCTAAAACTGGGATCGGAAAAGCTGACGGCGGCGGTGTTGAGGAAGAGGAGCTCCCCGTCCTTGATATGTGCGGGCGCGACCCTGACGGCGTGGCGGCGGCAGAGCCGGTCCAGGGCATGACCGAACTCGGAGCGAGCGGCGAAGCTGAAAAGCCGCTCGGCGTTATCGAAGATCGTGTTGGGAGGACCCATGGAGAGCGCCTCGTGCCCGAGGACGGTGAAATCGCCCAGGTACATGATCGGCTGGAAGCGGGTCCGGATACGCTCCCCGGCGATGATCTGGGCCAGCTCCCGGTACTGGAGCATCTCATCACGTTTCTCGGCATCCACCGCCATGTCCCGGGCATCACGGGCGGCGCTGTACACCAGACGCTCGAAACGGATCAGCGGATCATCCACGAAGAGGGAGTAGCCGATGCTTACGTCGAAACCGCCGGCCAAAAGCTCCTTGCCCACCGAACTGGAGGAGACGAACTCCCTCACCAGCTGCGCGACCTCGGCCAGCTCCTCGGTGGTGAGACCCTCCCGGGCGAAGAAGAGGAAGAAGCTCCCCGTGCGGATCGCCTCCTCGAAGAGCAATCCCTTCCCGTCCATGACCTGCTCGTTGAAGACCACCATGAGCTGGGCGAGGTTCATGATCAGATCGTCGGTGGACTGCCAGCCGAAGGAGTTCTCCAGCCCGTAGCTCTGGCAGAAATCCACGCAGATGACGCCGACGGTGCGGCGGTCGCCGTTGATCAGCTTCCGGATCTCACCCAGGGCCACGGGCAGGGTGGGCAGACCGGTCAGCCTGTCGTAGAGTAGATTGCGGTAGCGCAATAGTTCGGCGCGCAACCGCGGATCGGGTTTATCTGGCTTTCCGTTGCCAGAGGGCACGTAGCACCTTCTCGACGCTCAGGGAAGCGTTGCGGAATGGTACGGCAAATTGCGGCGTACTAGCGCTTTTGACTCTCCAGGAACCGGATGGTGAACCAGGCGGTTCAACCTTTGGTCCCCATCGGTGAAGGGTACATGAGGATAGCGGAAGTGTAGCACTTCTGGCCAACTATGTCACTATAGCTTTGGAAATATGTCCCTCCGGCTGTACCGGAGCGTCCGGCAAACGCCGATTTCACCGCAGTGGAGAGGAACGTCGGGTTCAAAATACCGCCCTTTCCCGGTACAGTATAGCAAACAATATGCCGGGTCACTCGCCCCTCGGGAGGAGAAGCGTCTGGGTCGGGAAGGGTATCTCCAGTCCGTTCTTCTCGAGCGCCCCGGCCAGATTGACGTTGATCGTGTTGGTGACCTTCAAGCTCTCGGTGTAACTCTTGCACCAGCAGATGAGGGTGAAGTTGAGCGAGAAATCGCCGAAGGAGAGGAAGTAGACCGATGGGGCCGGGGTCTGGAGCACACCCTCGGAATCCTTCACCGCGCTCAGGATCACCGCCATCGCCTTCTCGGGGTCGGTACCGTAGGCCAGCCCTATCTCCAGCTTGATGCGGTAGTTACGGTTGGGACAGGAGTAGTTCTCGATGTACTCGGAGGCGATCTTGGAGTTGGGCACCACCACGACGTTTCCGTCCAGGGTCATAATATCGGTGGAACGCATGCCGATGCGCGTTACGTCCCCGTATACCCCGGACACCTTCACCCGGTCTCCCGTACGAAAGGGGTGGTCGGCCATGAGCACAAAGCCGGAGATCATGTTGGCCAGGGTCTCCTGGGCCGCCATGGCCACCGCCAGGGAGGCCACACCCAGGGTCGTCACCAGGGCCACGATGTCCACCCCGAAGTGGTCCAGGACGACGATGGCCCCGATGGCGTAGACGGCGACGGTGAGGACCTTCCGGATCAGGGGGATGAAATCGCCGGTGATCGTTACTCCGGATTTGCGCTCCGCCTCTTCCGAGAACCAACGGAAGAAGGCCAGCAGGGGATTGAGCACCAGGCGGATGGCGATCATCACCCCCAGGATGAAAAGGGCGCCATGGACGATGGGATCAATCCCGAAATGGCTGTAGGGGTACAGGGCCCACGCGGCGTAAATCGAGCCGAAGATCAACCCCCAGTGCACCGGGTTGGCGATGGATGTCAGAAGATACTCATCGAGATTGGTCTTGGTTTTCTTCTCCAGATGCTTGGCCAGGCGCAGTAAAACGGCCTTCACGACCTTGGCGAAGATCACGCCCAGAAGCAGGATGGCCAGGGAGATGACCGCGGCGATCAGGTAGTAGTCCCAGGTCAGTTCGCCGGTCACCGGCGTGTCGGAGAAGATGTGTCTGAAGACTTCACCTATGGGCACGGGCACTCCTCCAGGTTTGTGGATGATGAGGGATTGGGAAAAGGCGAGGGCGGGTCCTCACGGTATAAGATCACGGTACAGTGCGGAACCGATCCGAACCAGGGTGGCCCCCTCCTCCACCGCCACCTCGAAATCGTTGGTCATTCCCATCGAGAGCTCGGTGAATCCGTCGAGGCCGTAACGTAGAGAGAGCTCGTCGCGGAGCTCGCGAAGGACCCGGAAGACGGGGCGGGTGTCCTCGGGCTCCGCCTCGTAGGGGGCCATGGTCATCAGCCCCCGGGGGGTGATTCCGGGGAGCGCCAGCAGGTCGCCGAAGCCCTCCCTGAGCGAGTCGGGGCTGAAGCCGCGCTTCGTGACCTCGCCCGAGACGTTGATCTCGAAGAGGACCGGTACCGGTCCACCGGTCGAGCGCCGGCTGATCGCCAGGGCGAGCCCTTCCGTATCCACGGAGTGGATGAGGCTGAAGTGCGGCAGCACCTTGACGATCTTGTTCTTCTGCAGTGTGCCGATGAAGTGCCACTCCAGGCCGCAGTCGCCCACCTCAGTAAACTTGGCCAGGGCTTCCTGAACCCGGTTCTCACCGATGATCGAGACACCGGCGCGGGCCAAGAGGGGCAGGACACCGGCGTCCACGTATTTGGTCGCGGCGACCAGACCGACATCGGCGGGGCTCCTCCCGGAGCGCAGGGCGGCCTCGGCGAGCCTCTCCATCACCGCGGCGACGTTCCTGGCGAGAATCTCAATATTTGTGATCATCACATGTTATTGAATCGGTGCAGGATATGCACCCTAGGTATTTAGGGCGTTTTAGTCACATTGGTGATTAAACCTGAACTCCATCCAGCTAATAAACAGACGTAAATTGCGCCTATATCCGCCGTG
Source organism: Candidatus Coatesiibacteriota bacterium (assembly GCA_030631385.1). Classification (GTDB taxonomy): domain Bacteria; phylum RBG-13-66-14; class RBG-13-66-14; order RBG-13-66-14; family RBG-13-66-14; genus RBG-13-66-14. The sequence goes on from DAOVLG010000041.1 coordinate 4,312, forward strand.
AGAGGCAACCGTATCCGTTGTCCCGTGCGGGCGAACTCGCACACCCCCCCCACCGGCGGTGGCACAGTTTTTGCGAAAATCTCATCTGAAGAACTCCGTAAGGCTTCGTGGTGCAAAAACCTGTGCCACCGCCTCAGCGAGCGTGGTAACCGCAGGTACGCGCCGGTCAAGCTTTCCGCCATCTGCCACATTAAATACTCATCCGGCAGCAGGACGGTGTACACCCACACAAACGAGACCGGCATAGATAATACGATACTGCCCGGTAATACTTGATGATTATCCCCAGGATGTAGTGTGTATGCTGCTCGTCCATTTTTGAGATTTTTGAGTGTGAGGGTGTGGAACAATTATACCATGCCCTCTTATGTGCCTCGGTGCCAACGACTAGAAACGGGCTGCCTCAGTCACGAAGTGGTTCCCACTCACAGCGGATCATCAAATCATAGGGATACTCCCTCCAACCAGAGGAAAATTCTAGCCAACTATGGCCGGTTCCACCATCATCGTCAAATGCAACACCCCACTCAACATCATTTTCATAGTAGTTCCTGTCAATAGAGACATAGAACACCGGAGGCACATCAATATCCACGGCAAGGCTCTGCCAACCTTCCTCCCTGTTATCCCACGGTCTTATCGCAAGAAGCATACCTGGTTGGCCAGCATCATCCGCGAAGAATAATACTGAGTTGGTGGGTATAAACCACATCTGTGGTGGGCAGAAGAAGGCTTGGACTTCCGATACATGACCCTCTAAACCCCCGGTCTTCTCCTCGTCAAACTTTACGACATACGCGTAGATGTCCACCATTGGATGCACATCGCACGCCGCACCGCTATCCCACGACAACCCCACCGCCAGAAGCGGGAGCACCAGCAGGACGATCAGTATCGTTATCTTCTTCACTCTAGTTCTCCTCGTTCTTGAGCGGGTGGACGATGCCCTTCATTTACGTTGACCAACCCACATCGGGATTCTCTAACTTCTCTCCCTCGAAATCAAAACCGTGGGCTGCAAGCAAACGGCGGAAACCCCGCTCACTGAGTGTCCATGGATGATACACGGAGCAAAGGAGGTTCAGCGGTCCAGCGGATAGAGACGGTACGGTTCGACGCTTTCGGCGAAATCATCGGCGCCGGCCCCCCAGAGGGCAATAAGCTCCTCCACACCGATCCCGCCGGCGATGAGTCGGTTCAGCGAATCGTCTCCCACCATCCGTTGGAGGTATCGTACGTCCACGGACAGCGTGCCGGCGTGGCGGACGGTGAGGAAATCGTAGCCGTAGACCGCCAGGAGGAGGGGGTCGAACAGACGCCGATCGGTGAGGAGAATCTCCACCCCCCGGCAGGGCTCGCCGTCGTACCGTCCGTCGCTGGGCCTTCGGGGGGTGAACTCGACCGTGGTGTACGCCGCACCGGGACAGTGGGCCTCCCAGTAGAGCGCCAGTCCCTCGGCGTCCAACCACGGCGCCCCTACTCTCTCGAAGGGTTTCTGGGTCCCCCGCCCCACCGAGAGGTTGGCCGGCTCGAAGAGGCCGACGCCGGGATACACGAGGGCCCCCTCAAAACGGATCAGATTCGGCGACGGCGGACGCCAGTTCGGCTCACCCCCCTGTTCGTCATAGTAACTCAGGGGATCGTAACCCGCCAGTTGGACGATCTCAACCTCGGCGCCTGGGAGGAGTTCGCCGGCGATCATGAGGGCCAGTTCGCCCGGGGTAAGGCCGTATCGGATCGGGATGGGCAGCTTGCCGACGAACGAGCCGGAAACGCCGTCCGGCAGAGGCCCGCCGATCCGCGCCCCCAGCGGACAGGGGCGGTCCAGGACAACGAGGGGAACACCCGCCTCCCGGCAGGCCGCAAGACACAGGTAGAGGGTCGAGGTGTAGGTGAAGAAACGGACGCCGACGTCGTTCAGGTCGTAGACCAGGACGTCCAATCCATCCAACTCGGTGGGATCCGGCGCCCTGCCGCGGCCGTAGAGACTCCTTACGGGAAGGCCGGTGGCCCCCTCCACCGAATCGCCCAGGCTGCCGAAGGAATCGGCCCCCAGTCCGTGCTCCGGGGCATAGAGCCATGCCAGCTCAACGTTCCCGGACCGGTTCAACAGCTCCCAGCTCGGTACGTCCCCCCGTCCTACACTCGCCGCGTTGCAGACGAGGGCGACCCGCCGGCCGCTCAGGGTACCAAAGTCGTCATCCACCAGCACATCAATCCCCATCCCGAAGGGAATGGGGTGGTCCTCGAGCGGCTGATCCACCTCGGACGATCCGCCGCCCAGGCAGCCGGTTACAAACAACGCCGTCAAAAGCAGGGGTGAAGGCTTCACACCAACGGATTGCGAGGGTCCAGTCCTCCCAACTCGGGCAGGTTGAGTTTCGTGGGTATCTCCTCCGACGGGCTCTTCTGGGTGTCGCTCCAGAGGGTGACCCGGTTACGACCGTGTCCCTTGGCGTCGTAGAGCGCCTGATCGGCCATCCTCACCAGCTCCTCCCGGAAGGAGGTGTCGTCGGGCATGGTGGCCACCCCGCCGGAGATGGTGATCCGCCGCTTCAGGGGATGAGAAGGCCCGTGGGGCAGCTTCTCGACGGCCATGCGGGTCCTCTCCGCGAGCGCCAGGGCCTCCTCCGAGCCGGACTCGGGTAGGATCACCGCGATCTCCTCGCCGCCGTAACGGGCCGGGAAGTCGGTGTCCCGGACGGTGTCCCTGATCGCCCGCGCCACGGTCCGCAGGGCGAGGTCCCCCTCACGGTGACCGTAATAATCGTTGTACTTCTTGAAGTGGTCCAGGTCGAAGATTACCAGGGAGAGGGTATGGCTGTAACGGACGGAGCGTTTCGTCTCCCCGTCCAGCGCTTCCTCGAAGCTGCGGCGGTTTGGGAGCTCGGTCAGGGCGTCGGTGAAGGCGAAGCTCGAGAGCTGCTCGTTGAGGTTGGCGTTATCTATGGCCACCGAGGCCGTGTTGGCGAGGATCGCCAGAAGACGGACATCCTCGGAAGAATAGTTCCTCGGCTGGAAGTCGTCAACGAATAGGAGCCCCTTGAAGTGGCCGCCGGAGAAGAGGGGGGTGGCGACGAAGGCAGCGATGCCGGCGTTCCTTGCCGCCGTCCCCTCGCCCGGGGCGTGGACCGAAAGATCGGACACGACGACGGGCTCCAGATTGCGCATCAGGCGCCAGGCGATGCTCCCCTCCCGAACCGGCCAGGTGGCGTCGGGCTTGACCATCACGTTCAGCCCCTTCACCGCGGTCAGCCGCATCAGGTTCTCCCCCGGGTCGAAGAGTGAGATAGAGCCCGCCTTGGATCCGGTTATCCGGCAGGCATGCTCCAGGATCCGGTTGAAGAGGATCTGCAGAGTGCCTGAGGAAGACAGGAGGTTCGAGACCTCAAGGACGGACTCGAGCTCCTCGATCATGCGCTGCACCTGGGTAAAGAGGTAGGCGTTGTGGATGGCGGACCCGATCCCCGAGGCGAGGGCGCCGAGCAGGCGGGCGTCGTAGGTGCCGAAGGCGTCGGGCTCATCGGACTCGCAGTCGAGGACGGCGATGACCTTCCCGCCGAAGGCTACCGGAACCGCAATCTCACTGCGGCCGTCCTCCCCCTCGGGATGTACGGAGATGTAGCGCGGCTCCTTTCGCGTGTCGGGAACGATGATCGCCCGGTTGGTCCGCACCACCTCACCGGTCACGCCCTGCGAATCGGGGAAGCGCGCGCCGGCCATCGGCTCGTAGTTACGCCCGACGATGGTGTGCACCTCGAGCTCGCCCTCGGAGGGATGGTGCAACACGATCGCGCAGTTGCGGTAACCCAACTGCTCCACGACGACCCGGGCTATCCGGCCCAGCATCTCGGAGAGATCTAAAGAACCGGTCAGCGCCCGACCGACCGCCTCAAAGACCTCTATCTGCTCGATCCGATCCCCGTTCAAGGAATCTCTCTCCTACTCATCCCACATCCCGGTCGAGGGCCGGGATTAACGAGGATGTCACGACCCAACCGTGCCGAAGGCAACTGTCTACATATAATATAACCCACCTTACTGATGATGTCATCCCCGACGGCCGATCAAACCGGCGACCGTGGCAAAGCAGGAGACGTTATCGGGTGCAGGGTCAACAGGTTCGCAACATCTCTACCCATCTATAAAGAGGGTGTGAAAGGGACCCCGATCGGGATTGTAGGAGAAACCCGCATAGCTTACCCCCGCCAGGAAAAGGCCGTGGGCCGGGGCGACGGCGGGTGCCCTTCCCCTGTCACGGGATTCTAAAAGGTCAACGATTTCATCGGGGAAAAGAGAACCGCGGCCCACCGCGAGCAGGCAACCGACTATGCTCCGCACCATCCGGTTGAGGAAGGCGTTGGCCGTAACACAGAGCCGGCGGCAGTTACGCCCGTTCTCCAACCGGCAGTGGACGATCTCGCGAACCGTGCTTCCCCCGGGTTTCACCGGACCGCCGACGGCGGCGAAATCGCGCGGGCCCTCGAAGAGCCGTGCGGCTGCGGCCATCCTATCCCAATCCAGGGCGCCGTCAACGATCAACGCGTAGCGCTTGAAAAAGAGTGAATCGTCGGAGAGGAAAAAGTAGTTGTAGGTGCGGGCCAGGGCGTCGCGACGGGGATTGAAGCCGGCGCCGACCGTCTCGGTGTGAAGGAGGCGGATGTCCTCCGGCAGCAGAGCGCGGAGGGCTTGGTCGAGCGTGGGGGTAGGGTATCGGCGGTCCACGGTGAAGCCCGCAACCTGGCCCAGGGCGTGCACCCCGGCGTCGGTTCTGCCCGCCCCCACCGTCGGAACCCTTTCACCGTAAAAGCGCTCCAGCGCTTTTTCCAGCTCACCCTGCACCGTGCGGTGCTCCGGCTGGTACTGCCAACCGGCGAAGTCGGTACCGTCGTAGGCCAGCGCCAGGGCGTATGCGTGACTCACGCCGGACTCCCCGCGGTTTCCCTCTCGCCGCTGCAGGCGGCCATCTCCCCACCCGCCACGGCTCCGGAATCCACCGCGGCGAGGAGGGTCCGCAGGTAGGCCGAAATGCGGCCCCGCCCCCGATAGGCCCGCCAGCCGTCGTTTATGAGTTCCCGTCCCCCGGCCAGGCCGACGACGTAACCATCGAACACCCCCTCCAGCCTCGTCCGCAGCCGCCGTCCCAGCCCACCCGGCACCAGAGCGGTGATTCCCCGCGGGCCGGCGCCGGCCAACAG
>DAOVLG010000194.1 GCA_030631385.1 Candidatus Coatesiibacteriota bacterium
AGGAGGTGGGGCTCGACCCGAAAGGCGCCTACGTCATCACCTGCGGCCCGCCGATCATGATCAAGTTCGTCTTTCAGAGCCTGGCCAAGATGGGCTTCGAGCCGGACAGGGTCATCACCACCCTGGAGAACCGGATGAAGTGCGGGATCGGCAAGTGCGGCCGCTGCAACGTCGGCGCCAAGTACGTCTGCATTGACGGGCCGGTCTTCAGCCAGGCCGAGATTAACGAACTACCGCCCGACTTCTAAACTGGGTAACGCGGATCTATATAAACCGGGGGTATAACCCCGGTTTTTAAGGAGATGGAATCGAAGGAGAGCCGTTCGCGTAACCTTATAAACCGGTACAGTTTACTTTTTCCAGCCCAGGTTGTATCATGACGCCTCTGTTAACTCTCCGATCAACGAGCAGGAAAAGGAGTGATTGATGCGCAAGCTTACGATTGCGGCTCTAATCATCGTGAGCCTTTTGCTTTTCGCCTCCTGTAAAACCGCGCGCACCTACCAGTGCGAGGGCGCGGCCACCGACATCCGCCGCGCCAACGCACCGGAAAGAGCCATCGAAAAGATGCTCGAATACATCGAGGGGGAGGGCAAAAACGAGCCCTGCGCCTACATCATGCTCTTCTGGGGCTACGCCCAGATACTGGATTTCGAAACGGCGATGATGCACTACAGTAAGGCCCTCGAGCTGGACCCCAATACCCGGGAGGAGATGGAGGATCTCATCCAGGAGTACGAGTACTTTCTCAAGGCGCGCCAGGAAGCGGCCCGGGCCATCAACGCCAAGGAGTTCGATAAGGCGCTGTCCTACGCCATATTCGCCGAGGACCTTGAGCCGGATCACTACGAGGCATTCTACATAGCCGCCGAGTGCTACCGGTTGATGAGCCAGAACGTCGAGGCCGCCGAGGAGTACTACATCGCGGTCAAGAAGCTCAACAATATGGAATCCATCGGACGCTTCACCCTCCCCGATGAGAAAACCCAGAAGACGGTCTACTACGTGGGAAGCGCCACCTTGGCGGAAGCCGAGCTCTACGAGAAGGCCCTCGAGGTCTGCGACCTGGGCCTGGAGAGGTTCCCCGGCTACGTGAAGGTGGAACGCACCCTGGCCCGCGTCCTCTACGATATGGACGCCCCCGGGGCCGAAGAGGCTTACAAAACCCTCGTTGCCGACGCCGAAAAGGCCTACAACGAAGCGACGGAGGAGACCAGGGAGGAAGCTATCCATGATTTCGCCAACGCCCTCTCCGACGCCGGCATCTACTACATGACCCGCAACGAGATGGCCTTCGACGACCTCGTCATCGCCATCGAGTATTTGGAGAAGGGCTTCTTCGAGATAGACCCCGACAACAAGTCCGTCGTCAAGAACCTCTACCTGACCTACAACAAGCTCAAGTACACCGAGGACGATCCCAAGGTCCGCGCCGTCGCGGAGAAGTACCAAGAACTCTTCGAGTAGAACGCTTTAAACGCAGGTAAAACCGGCGGGGCCCCGGCGCCCCGCCGTTGACAAAACCCACGCCCTGTGCTAGTATTCCGCTCATCAATGGGCCCGTGGCGCAGTTGGGAGCGCGCCTCCTTGGCGTGGAGGAGGTCAGGGGTTCGAATCCCCTCGGGTCCACCACCGATAAGAAACAAGGTTCCAATTTGGAACCTTGTTTATTTTTAACTCTTCAGTTTCTAATCATCGTCTGTTTTTTCCCTCTTCTTCTCCCTCTTCTTCTCCCACTCAAAATCGGGGACACCCTTCTTCACTATAGTTACATCTCTATCACTCTCAGGCTTTTCCGGCGTTGTCGGGGGAGAGCCTGTTTCCTCATCATCGCCGTACACAAACACCTCCTAAAGAATGCTATACACAACTGTTAGAATAATTGAAATAAATATAATTACGACACTTATTTTTGTCATTAATACACCTTTACCGTAAAAATCTCTTTTATAATTATAAAAATTAAGCAGATCGCCTATTAAAACAGCCATCTTATACAACTTGTAGATTTCAATTTCGTTGTTTTCTTGATAATCATTCGTAATGCTATTATTGCTTGGTATTTCCATCTCAAAAGAGGCATGTGGCGCTATCGCTCTCAAATATGTCCACCCGGACCAGAAGAGAAGGGGAATTGAAATGAACGATGATGCTAGAGAACCCAAAAGAAAGAAATTATTCTCAAAGAAAACAGTACCTAATTTTCCTATTTGTAAAAAAGTAATATATAAAGGCGCAGCAATTGTTGCTATAGAAATTGATAATAGGGCTATCGTCCTTTGGTTTATAGCGGTTATTTCATCCTGAAAATACGAAATTAAACTTTCATACCTTCTTAAAGTAAATGGGTTTTTTATTTGGTAAGGTGCCAGTTCTTTTTCTGTATTCATGAAATCTCCTCCTTAATAGCAATAGCAATTTCATTTTATTATCTTTATCTTTACTTTTTTGTCAAGACCTTTTTCTATTTCTGACGTCGCTTAATTAAATACAACTACTCCCGCGTCGGCATGGACGGGCCGGCGCCCATGCGCGTCACGGCGAAGCCCCCCGCCGCGTAATCTGACGCAGCTACTACAAACACACGCCGTTACCAGTCCACAAAACACCTATTCCTGAGGTAAAGGCGTTTTCAAAGCGTAAATCCCAGGCTGAACGAACAGCCCAGTCCGGCATCCACGTCCTTGGGCGTGATCAGGTTGCTCATCACCGCCAGGCTCAGGTGGAAGACATCGCCGATGTTGAAGCCCACGCCGACCGATACGAAGAGTTTGGCGGGCGAGGCCTCCTCGAAGATGGTGTTGTAGTTTGTGTTCACCCCGGCGCGCAGGGCCAAGATCCCCCCGATGTCCCATTCGGCGCCGAGGGCCAGGATGCGTTCCCGGTAGGGAATCGCGTCCTCCTCGACTCCGGACTGCGGATTGTAGACCGAACTCAGCTCATCCACGGCGAGGATATCCAGATCCAGCGCCAGGTTGACCCCTTCCCAGGCTTCGAAGGCGACCCCGAGACGCAACTCAGGCCTTATCGGGGTGGGTTTGAACCTGGGATCATCCCAGTTGATCTCCGCGGGGATGATGTTGCGTGCGAGGACCCCGTAGCGGAAGTAGTCCCCAAGCTTTCCCTGGACGCCAAGGTCTACGCTGAAGCCGCTTCCGATGGCGATGGACCTCAGGGCGAAGAGGCTGTTCAGGAGCCAGCTTGACCCGACGGCGAAGATGTCGGGGTCGAAGTTGGCGATGTCCGTATCGGTGAGGACGCTTATCGAGTCCCCGTGTCGCTCGCCGTAGATGAACCTCAGAGATGCCCCTACGGAGATGTAGTCGTCCCGTCCCAGTTCGAAGGAGTAACCGTAGCTTAGGGCCAGATTGTTCAGTACGACGCCGTTGAGGGTGATGATGGAGCGGTTCTCCTCCAGGGCGATGTCGTTTCCCGGTTTGTCACCGATAAAGGCGCTGGTGTCCGGGTCATCCGGGTCATACCCGGGCCAGAGGAGGTTGAACTCCTCTTCGGTCAGGAGCCCCTCGGTGTAGAGGACCAGAACGTTTTGGTGGGTTTGCAGGTATTCGCTGGGGATGAGGCGCGATAGATGGGTGTCCACCCAGGGGCCGACCTCGAGCCGGTTCTCGTTCAGCCATGAGAGCACTACGGGACCGATCTTCGTCGCCGCGCCGGAGTGAAGGTTCCACACAACCCCCACGCCGGGGTCGTTGAGGGCGTTGAGTGAGGCGATGATGTTGTCCACGTACCGATGGGCCTCCCCGGAGTTGTCGGCTAAATAATCCATGAAGTCTTGGTAGTTCCTCGGTAGCTCGTCCTTGAGGTGGTAGTACTCGTGGAGTTGGTTGATGTACTCGGTGAGATTGTCGAAGGCCGTAAAGCCGAAGATGGTGTCCGTGGAGAAGATGTTGTCCTGGAGCCCGAAGGCCGCCGGGTTCCAAAAAGCCGCGGTGACATCGTCAACCAGCGCCACCTGGGCGCCGCCCATTCCCTGGGCCCGGGCGCCGACAAGGTCGGCACCGATGCTCGGAATCGCTGCAATAATTATACTGAGAATAATACGCTGCATGTTAGCCGCTGGCAAGGAATAGGCAAATTCAACCCCAGTTTATGTTAAAAATTCCAACTTCGCGAGAAAAATTTTACGGGGGGCATTGATGACCATCTTTAACGAAAGGCCGCACCGATACGGCCTCATCGAAAGCTAAAAGGACCGCGGGCTACGCTTGCTACATCTGTCCTTTCTCGTAGGCCGCAACCCGCCGTCTGAGCGTCGAGAGCGATATCCTCAGGGCCATCGCCGCATGGGTCTTGTTGTTTTTATAGAACTTCAACGCTCTTTCGATATGATCCTTTTCAACCTCAGCCAGGGGTCGAATCGTGAGCGGCTCACCCGATGCAGGATCGTCGTTACCCCCCGGGTTCACCTCGAGAAGAGCCGCTGGATTGAGTTCGCCGCCCGCGGCGAGGATAACCGAGCGCTCCAGGATGTTACGGAGCTCCCGTACGTTACCGGGCCAGGCGTAGCCCTTTAGTTGCACGAGCTGCTCCTCGGGCAGACCGCCGTAGACCCCGTTGGTCAAGCTTTCCAAAGTGGTTCTGCAGAGGATCGGGATGTCGTCCCTCCGCTCCCGTAACGGCGGGACGTTGATCGTGATGACGGCCAGTCTGTAGTAGAGGTCTTCACGGAAGCGGCCGGCCTTGATCTCCTCGACGATGGGGTGGTTCGTGGAGGCGATGACCCGGACGCTCAGTTGTATCTCAACATCGCCGCCCAACCGGCGGATCCTCCCCTCCTCCAGCACG
>DAOVLG010000432.1 GCA_030631385.1 Candidatus Coatesiibacteriota bacterium
GACACGACGCGGCCCTAGCCCGAACCATCTCGGTCATCGAGGACGAACGCAACGGCTACGAGGAGCTGCTCCACGAGCTCTATCCCCTGGCCAGGCACCGGCTGCGCCTGGGCATCACCGGTCCTCCGGGTGCCGGGAAGTCCACCCTGGTCGGGCGTCTTGCCGCCAGGATCGTGGAGGGCGGTGAGACGGTGGGGATCATCGCCGTTGATCCGACCAGCCCCTTCACCGGAGGCGCCCTCCTCGGAGATCGGATTCGGATGGACGACGTCGGCAACGTACCCGGCGTCTTCATCCGCTCCATGGGAACCCGAGGCTCCCTGGGCGGCCTCTCCCGTTCCACACGGGAGGTCGCCATGGCCATGGACGCCTTCGGCAAGGACCGGATCATCATCGAGACGGTCGGGGTGGGACAGTCGGAGCTGGACATCGCCGGCGCCGCCGACACCACCGTCGTGGTCCTGGTTCCCGAATCGGGTGACGGCGTGCAGGCGATGAAGGCGGGACTCCTGGAGATAGCCGACATCATCGTAATCAACAAGGCGGACCGCGAGGGTGCCAAGAAGATCCACCACGAGATCTCGGCCATGCTGGAACTCAAACCCGCCGGCGAGAACGACTGGAACGTCCCCGTACTCCTGACAATCGCCCGAGACGACGTCGGCGTCGAGAAGGTGCTGGATTTCATAGGCGATCACCGGCGTTACATGGAGAACAGCGGCGTCAAAGATGAGCGTCTCCGTACCAGAGCCCGCGGTGAGCTGCGGGAGATCCTCGAACGGGAGATCCTCGACCAGGTCCTGGGCATCAACGGGTTCGAGGGGTCGCTCGACAGGGCCGTCGAGCGCATCCTGGCCAGCCGCTCCACCCCGTACCATGAGGCGGCGGAGATAATCAGGAGATTAAACCTAAAAAAGTTACCCCAGAACTGAAACCACGCCCACGAAAGGTGCGCAGATGCTCTACAACTGGGTTCCAGAGCAGCAGGAGATCAGGGACAGGGTGAAGGCGTTCTGCGAGGAGCACGTGGTGCCATACTCCCAGATGTGGGACCGGCGCCCACCCGAGTTCCCCGAGGAGATCTTCCAGAAAATGGCGAAGGAGGGCTTCATCAGCTTTCCCAGCGCCAAGGAGTACGGCGGGCGGGGCGAGTCCAAGATCCGTTACGCCACCCTGATCGAGGAGATGAGTAAGTACAACGCCGCCATCGGCATCGTCATGGCCGTGGCCGTCCTGGCATCCTATCCGATTGAGAGGTTCGGCACCGAGGAGCAGAAGAAGAAGTACCTCCCGCCCATGGCCCGGGGCGAGATCAAGGGCGCCTTCGCACTCACCGAGCCCGAGGCCGGTTCCGACGCCGCCAACCAGCGCACAACCGCGGTGGACAAGGGCGATCACTACCTGGTCAACGGTGAGAAGATCTTCACCCAATCGGGTAACGTGGCCGACGTAATCGTGTTGATCTGCCGGATTCTGGAGAACGAAGATCAACCGCTGGAAAAGGGCAAGGTCAGCGCCCTCATCTTCGATAACACGAACGATCCCGGGTATACCGCCGACACCATCATGTACAAGATGGGTATCCGGACGGCCACTACCGGTCATCTCTACTTCAAGGACGTGAAGATCCCCAAGGAGAACCTTCTGGGCCCGCTGGGCAAGGGCTTCCGCGCGGCCCTGTCCACCCTGGACTCGGCCCGCATCGGGGTGGCGGCCCAGGCCGTAGGCATTGCCCAGCACGCCTTCGACGAATCGGTGGCATACGCCAAGACACGGGTACAGTTCGGCAAGCCGATCGGCAACCTCCAGGCGATCCAGTGGATGGTGGCGGACATGGCCACCCGCGTCGAAGCGGCGCGCCTGTTAACCTACCGCGTCGCCCTGATGGAAGATAAAGGTGACGTAAGGTTCTCCCGGGAGGCCGCCATGGCCAAGCTCTTCGCCTCGGAGACCGCCGACTTCTGCGCCGACTGCGCCATGCAGATCCACGCGGGATACGGCTACTGCGGCGAATTTTCCGACATCGAGCGCATCTACCGCGACGC
>DAOVLG010000300.1 GCA_030631385.1 Candidatus Coatesiibacteriota bacterium
AAGGGCGGAGTCGGCCTGGAAAAAGGTAGTCTACGCGGTGGACGCCCACCTCCGCAAACGCGGTCTCATCGAGGCGACCTTCATCCACCCGCCGCACATAACCGACGCGCGCCCCTTCCTGCGCCTGGGCTGGGCGGTGACCCCGCGCTACACCTATCTGGTCCCGCCAACGGGCGAGGACGCCTGGGATTCGCCGACCCGCCGTCAACTGAAGAAATCCCGGGAGCTCGGTGTCGAGGTTAAAAAAAGCGGTTCCTGGGAAAATCTTTACCGGCTGCACCGGGAGGGGATGGAACGTCAGGGTCTGCTCTACGCGCCGGAGGCCCTGGTCGAGGGTCTGGCTGCGCGGGGAACCGTTTACGAAACGCCGACGGCGGCCGTTCTTTTGGGTAAAGATACCACCGCCGGCTATTACGTCCTCGCGGCCAGCGACCCGGTGGGGCACGGCGACGCCTCACCCACCGCCCTCGTCGCCGCCCTGCTGGAGGAGCTGGGGAGAGAAAACCTGAGCCTGGACTTCGTGGGCGCCAACACGCCCAAGCTCTGCCGTTTCAAGCGGGGCTTCGGCGGACGGCTGGTGCCCTACCTCCAGACCCGTATCGTGTTCGGAAAAACCCGCCGCTTTTTCATCGGGCTGAAAAAGGTCTTCCTCGGTGGTTAGGCTCCTCTTCAACGGGGATGTAGGGGCGGAACGCCGCCGGTGGGTGGAGTACACCCTGAACGAACTCCTCCGCCTGGCCGGGGTTCTGGTACCGGGCAAAGAGCTGACCGTTGGCTACGGTACACAAGGTTCAATAGGGATCGAGCCCTCGCCCGCGGTTGATCCGGCCGGCGTTCACCTCCGGCTGGTTGGTAATCCAACCGGTTCTCCTGGCTGGCCCGAGGAGCTCTACGCCCTCTTTCCACCTTCCACCAGCCGGCCGCCCGGCATCACCCTCTACGAAGACGACTCCGGCAGGGCGCTGATCACCATCGAAAACGACCTCCTCCGCCTGGCGGTGGACCCCCTGGCAACGGCGTGGTATCTACTGACCCAGGAGGAGGAGCGTCGCCATCCCGACCGCCGCGACGAGCACGGGCGCCTCTGTTTGAGCAAGACGGCCCTCCCGCCCAAAATCTTCGAACGGCCCTGGCTGGAGGCCTGGGGACGCTTTTTCGCTAAATCTCTGGCCGGACTCGGTCCTGTCATCCGGTACGGACGCCACCCCGAGGGAGCAGCCTGGTCGGTCGTCCTGACCCACGACGTGGACTCGATCAGCGAAAGGAGCCCGGGACGCGCGCTGCGTCTTCTGGCCGGCGGAGTGTTCAGGCTATCCGAGGCGCATTTCCGGGCCGCCGGGAGGATGTTCCGCCTCCTCGCCAGGCCCGACCGACACCGGTGTCTTACACGATGCGTCGAGGCCGATACACCCGCGAAGGCCACCTACCTCTTCCACGCCGGACGCCGGGGACGGTGGGACCCCGAGTACGATCTTTTTCGTCTTAGAGATGAAGTAGAATCGCTCATCGAGACCGGTCAGGAGGTGGGGATCCACTACGGCTACGAAACCGCCGGGAACCTCTCCAGACTTACCGAGGAACTGGCAGAATTCGAGAAAGCAGCCGGTTTCCCCCCCAAAGGCGGTCGGGCGCACTACCTTCGCCTGCGCGGTCCCGACGACCTGGACAACGTCGCCCAAACCGGCCTGGTCTACGATTGCAGCCTCGGCTTCACCGACGGACCCGGCTACCGCTCGGCCTGCGGCGGACCATACCGAACCTGGGATGAGGAAAACGAGGGACCTTCAACCCTCTTCGAGCTCCCCCTGGTGGTGATGGACGGCGCACTTTTCAAGAGATACGGAGAGGGAGAGGTGGACGTTGAGGACGCCTGGAACCGCGTCCGCCCGTACCTGGACGCCGCCCGCGAGGAGGGAGCCGCGATCTGCCTGCTCTGGCATCAACGAGTCTTCGGACCGGCCTACCCAGGTTGGGGGGAGGTTTATCGCCAAATCCTCGCCTATGCTCGCAAAAACGGCGCCTGGACGGGCCCGGCCATCGAGCTGATCGAGCGTGTGTCGGCGACCGAACAACTGTTCGCCGAGGAGGGGCGGATAACCAACAAGTCCAATAAAACCATTACGCTGCGCGTATCGAGGCCACTCGATAAACCGATAACACTCCATCCCGGTGAATATTTCCACATTGTATAAATCCAGCCACCTCGATTGGCGCCGTCCCTGGCGTGACGACCGTTTCTGGGTCGCCGTGGCCCTTCTCGTCGCCCTGCTCATCAGGATCGTCCTGCTGCTCCAGTTATCGGACGGCCCCTTCGGCGATTACCTGGGTATTGACGAGCGCTACTACCACGCCCGGGCGTTGGAGATCGCCGGTGGCGGGGGGCCCGACCTGCCCTTCTTTATGAGCCCGCTCTACCAGCTATTCCTGGGGGGCGTCTACGCGACCCTGGGCGGCGGCTGGTGGACGGTGAGAATCCTCCAGGTGATCCTCGGCCTGGGTACGCTGTTCCTGGTCTGGTTGACGGCGAGACGGCTGACCCGGAGATGGTGGGCGCTGGGGATACTCGGCGCCGCGGTGCTGTACGCCCAGTTCTTCTTCACCGAAACCCTGCTGCTGCCCACGACCCTGACGACCTTCCTCCTCGTTCTGGGCTCTTACCTGGCCGTGCGGCACGTCCAAAAAGCCGGCTGGAAAACAGCCGTCGGGATCGGGCTGATCTTCGCCCTGGCCTCGCTGGGGCATGGCCTTTTTGTAATACCGGCGGTCGCTTTGGGTCTCTACATCTTCTTCAAGGGATTGAAAAGAGACAAACGAAAGGCGATAAAGGAGTTGGCGCTGCTCGTCGGTGCGGCGGTCGCCGTCGTGGCCCCAATCGCCATTGTCAACACCGTCGCCGACGGCGATCTCGTGCTTCTGACGACCAACGGCGGCCTCAACCTCTACATCGGCAACCAGCCGGGCGCGGTGGGGCTCTACCGTCCCTATGACCCCGCGTCCTACAGCCTGGACTTCACCGCCCGCTGGCCGGCGGAACGTGAGGCGGCTGAACGGGGTGAACCTCCGCCCAGCGGCTCCCTAGTCTCGGCCTACTGGTCGAAAAAATTCCGGGAGGCGGTCAACCGGGATCCCT
>DAOVLG010000387.1 GCA_030631385.1 Candidatus Coatesiibacteriota bacterium
GCCCGCGCCCTGTTTGACGGCCTCAGCCGGGCGCCGGAAACCGACCCAAACGCGGCCCGTGAACTGGAAACCCTCAAAACCGAAGAACTGGAGAAAAGGCTCCACCGGCGCGATCCGGAATCGGCCCGACGTATCCACCCCAACGACCGTCAGCGGCTCCTCCGAGCTTTAGCCGTCTACATCCAGACCGGACTCCCGCTCTCGGACTTGCACGCCGAACCCGTCCGCAAACCGTTAGAAGCCCGTGTAATCCGATTCGCCCTGATGCGCCCCCGCGATGAGTTGTACGATCGGATCAACCGGCGATCGGTCCGTATGTTTTCTGGCGGCCTCCTGGAAGAGGTGGAAAGACTCCTTGAAGCGGGCATACCACCGACGGCCCCGGCCCTTCAATCTATCGGCTACATTCAGGCGGTGGCGTGTCTGGAGGGTAAGATCGGGGTCGAACAGGCGATGGAGGATACAGCCCGGGCCACACGCAGGCTCGCGAAACGGCAACTGACTCAGATTCGCTCGGATAACCGTTTTAGGATAACCAACCTGGACGAGTTTAGCGAAGAAGGCGCGTGTGATGTACTCGCCCGGAAGTTGGGGACGTGTTCTTGACCTCAAATAAAGGCTTCTGCTAGAATCAATTTGTTGAAAGTTGTCCACATTATTGGAATTACGTCCCCCTCCTCGTGAAAGGGGATTGGATGCGCTTAACTCGTACGTTCACCCTTCTCATTGGGCTCTACCTCCTCCTGCTCACTGGATGCGGCGCCAGCAGTGATGAGCTCATCACCGCGGTTATCGTCGCCGAGGATGCCCGTGCCCGGCTCATTGCCCAGAACGAGATCGTTCAGCTCGGCGAGAACGGAATCGAGGTCTTTACCAAGCTCCTGGATTTCAATACCGTGCGAAATCTCTTCGAAGCCGGGGTCTCCCGGGTCCGGCTCTCCGAGATGAGCGAGGAGGAGATCCTGGCGGAGGTCTCCGATATCCGCATCACCGCGGTCCGGGGCATGGCCGCCATCGGTTTGACCGAAGCGGCTCGACCCCTGCTTGATGCCGCCTACCTCCCTAAATCCCAGACCGAGAAACTGTGCGAGCCCATCTCGATCGGTGACGATGAACTCTCGATTGAACATGCGGCCCGCTTTCGCCGCGAGGTGATGACCGCTCTGGGCCAGTTGACCTTCGGCAGCGAGGACGAACGGGAGGAGGCCATTGACCACTTCTCCTACGGGGTGTACGACCCCGATCCGGGGGTCCGCGCCAGTACGGCCGGCGCCCTAGCGGCCCTCCACCTCCACGAATCCGGCTACTTCCTGAAGCAGCTCGCCGTTGACGAGGTGGCCGTCGTCCGCGCCGCAGCCTTCAACGCCATCTACGCCATCGGGAGCTACTACGTCAACCACGCCGAAGAATCATCCCTCATCTTCGGAGATGAGGAAACGGCCAAACTCGACCGGAGAAACCTTAAAATCCTAAAGGACTCGGTATTCGAGCACTGCATCAACGCCCTTGATGACGCGGAACTGTACGTACACATCCCGAACTATCACCTGGACAAACTTCTCACCGACAGCATAAAAGCCCTGGAGAAAGCAGAACCATCCGTTCGCATCCCCGCCATCCTCGCCTTGGATGTCTTCGATGATCCGAGCTCGGTTACACCCCTGATACGGTACCTGGCCGATGCCAACGAGATCGTCCGGATCGTCATCGTCGACGCCCTCACCAACTTCGAGAACGAGGAGGAGGTACAGGCGGTGGAGAAGGCGGCGATCACGGCCCTCGGCGAGGATGATGCACCGCAACGGCGGATGATGGCCGCCCTCGTCCTGGGCCGGATGCGCTCCGGCGGCGAGGTTCTGGAAAAGGCGTTACTCATTCCAGACGAGCTATGGTTCGTCAAACTCCAGTTGATCAACGCGCTGGCCAACCTCGGTGACGAGGAATACCTGAACACCGTGAGCAAGTTCCTGGACGATCCGGATCACGATGTCCAATGTGCCGCGATAAACGCCGTCGGAGCCCTGGGAAGCGTGGACGACCTGGACCGTTTGATCGGATACGCCACCACAGACGAAACACTGATCTCCCCCGTGACCCACGCGGTGGCCTCCATCGCCGGATACGATGACCTGCAGACCTACCTCGGCACGGATAACGATCTTGTACATCGTTTCATCGCCATCAACGCCCTGAGTATGCAGAGCAACCCGGAAAGTCCCCCGCCACCGATGCTGGTTGATCTTTTAACAGACGAGGACATCGAGATCGTAAAAGCCACCCTTGATGCTGTGGCCCGGTACGACTACGAAGATATAGACGCCGAGCTTGCCGATTTGGTTCGGAGAGGAGAAGACGATTACGCGTTATATGTTGATATAAACGAGAACCTCGAAGAACTCAC
>DAOVLG010000396.1 GCA_030631385.1 Candidatus Coatesiibacteriota bacterium
AGAAGAAGAGCGCCGTGAGGAGGAAGGGCACGATCAGGAGGATGATCCTGCCCAGGGGCCGGGCCCAGGCGAGGTTCACCCCCCCGATGCGCCAATCCGAGCCGGCGAGCCTGGCGAACAGGCCGGTGAGGAACGTTCCCGCCAGAAGGAAAACCAGGACCCCCAGGAGCATGGCCAGGGCGATGAGCCTCCCCTCCCACCAGCGTCGTTTTCGCCCCGAGCCCCAGATGTTGTCAACGGCCCGGCGGATGGAGTTGGTGAGCCTGGAGGTCAACCAGAGAAGCACCACCAACCCGATGATACCCACCTCGACGCGGGCCCCGATCGCCTTGCCCACCAGGGCCTCGATCCAATCGCCGGATTCAGGAACGAGTTCACCCAGGGTCTGGGTCACCACCTCAACCGCCGCCTCGTTCGAGCCGAGGACGAAGCCGAATATACTCACCCCTAACAGCGCAAGGGGAACCAGGTTCACCCCGAGGAAGAAGGCGATTCCCCCCGCCGTCAGGGTGCCGTGGTGGGTGACGAAGTGACTGCGCACGACGCCGCCCAGGAAGCGGAAGAAGCCCTCGACCCCCTTCCAGACGGCGGCCGGTCTGGGCAGACGGTCTCCCATCAGCCGAGATACATGCCGGAGCCAATTGCGAAAAGAGCGCGGCATAGGCGTTCCTGAGCCTCGTTGGACGCACGCCGGTTCGGAGCGCGGTCCGTCTTAATAGGTGGGGATAAGGGTCAACCCGGTGCCGTGTTCGGTTTCCCAGCGGCGCACCTCGAGGACGATCTCGGAGGCGAGGGCGGCCACGGCGCGCCGGTTGGACTCCTCGGCAGCCTGCCCGGCGTTGTAGACGTTGCCGAGGTAGAAACCGGCGCCGACGAAGCCGGTCAGGGCGGCGGTGGCGTACTCACCCTCACCGACGGCCCACCAGGTGGCCCCGATCCAGAGGGCGTTGGTGGTGAACGCCAGGACGCCGTCCCAGAACTCCCCGGCGATGATCTGACCCAGCCCCGGAACCAGGGCCGAGGCGAGGGAGGCGAGTCCGGGGTTGACCCGGCGCAGTTCCGCTCTCCGGGCGGCGATTTCGGCCAGGGTGTCACCGAGGACCCCAACCGGCTCGCCGGGAAAATCACCGGCGGCCCGGAGGAAATCGGCCTCGGCCCGCTCCAGCTCCCAGGTGGGCAGGAAGGTCAGCCCCCGCAGAATCCGTGACCGCCCCGAGGTCTCCAGGGGAGGAGACTCACCGGCGAGGCCCTCCAGTTCCCACCGCGCATCCACGTAGTTGCGCCCCAGCGCGAGTGAACGACCCAGGGCGAGGCGAACCTGGGAAACCAGCTCGCTCGCGGGGAAGTCCGCCAGGAACTGCCGGTAGGAGGAAGCGGCCACGCCGTACTCCCCGGCGCCGTCGTAGGAGAGCGCAATCCCGAAGGCCGCGTCGTCGGCCAGCGGGCTGTCGGGGAAGTGGTGTAAAAGGCGCTCGTACTCCAGCACCGCCTTGAAGTACTCGCCTCGTGAGAAGAGCTCCCCGGCGAAATCGAACTGCCCCCCGTCGGTGAGGGTCAGCTCCAGGGCCGCCGAGGCGATGCAAACCGAAAACAGAAGGGTGAGCAACGTTTTTCTCATGGCACCGGATCAGCCAGATGACCGCGCGCCTCCCGGGCGAAGACGGTGAAGTTCAACGGCTCCCAGACTCCACAGGCCTCGAAGCACGGGTAACCATACGCCTCGAGCACCGACCCGTAATCGTGGTAGATAGCGGGGTAACGCACCGGGGGGATGTGGCTGTGGCAGCGCAGCAACCTGCCGAAGGCCAGGATCACCCCCCGGACCGGTCCGTGCCTGGACACCGCTCGATAGCCATAGTTGGAGCAGGTGGGCGTGTACCGGCAAAAAGCGGCGTTCTGCCCCGTGAGCCAGTTCCTCCACAACCAGAAGAGGGGCTCGAGGGCCTGATGCATGAAGCCCGGAGAACGGCCCCCGGTGGAGACGACCGCGCCGAGACCGAGGTCAACCGGGCGGGGCGTCTCGGCGAAGCCGCCCTCGGGCGGAGCGTACAGGCCCTGGGCCAGCACCGGTAGTAAAGCAAGCGTAAGCAAGGCCAAGACCGCCCTGATCATCACACCATCCCGGGATAGGGTATGCCGCCGCTTCAAGTATACCAAACACAGACCGTCGAGTAGCGCGCGAGGGGGTCTTCCTGTTATAATACGCTGGCCTCCAAAAGATTAACCGCGCCGACGGCGCATCAAGAAAACAAAGATGTTCAACAAGATCCTCATCGCCAACCGGGGCGAG
>DAOVLG010000125.1 GCA_030631385.1 Candidatus Coatesiibacteriota bacterium
AGACCGGCAAGCTCAAGCGCAGCGGGTGAGAATACCCTCCCGGCGATGACACCCTCGGATTCGCGGCGTACGGACGTAGGGGCGGACCTTCAGGTCCGCCCGTTTTGCTGAAACCGTAATACGGCGGGCGGGTCTAAAGACCCCCCCCTACATCAACCATTCCTTTATTACCGCGTGACGACCAGCCTGCGGGTGAGCGGCGCATTTATATATGGAAGCCCTCACCCCCAACCCGTGAGCGAATGCTCCTCCCACTGGGAGAGGGTGGCCGGCGACCTGCGCGTCCCTCACTCGCCCCGCATGGCCAGCTTCTCCTTCAGCCCGTACACCGCCCGGGTCCGGGAGACGATCTCCTCCACCCCGGTGTCCATCCACTTGAGCTTGACCAGTCCCTTGGAGGCCTCATCGGGACCGATCACCGCCACCACCGGGATCCCCAGCTTGTCGGCGTACCGGAACTGCTTGGCCAGCTTGACCGGCTCGAGGTAGATCTCGGTGGCGAGGCCGGCGTTGCGGAACTCGGCCACCACGTTCAGCTCGAAACGCAGGGTCTGGTCGCCGAAGTTGGCCACCAGGACCTGGGTGCGGCAGGAGGATTTTCCCAGCATACCGAGCTGTTCCATGGCGGTGAAGATGCGGTCTATGCCGATGGTGGTGCCGGTGGCCGGGATGTCCTGGGTCCCGAAGCGTCCGATGAGGTCGTCGTAGCGGCCGCCGCCGGTCAAGGAACCGATGTGTGGCTCGGCGGGGAGGACGGACTCGAAGATGGGGCCGGTGTAGTAGTCCAAACCCCGGGAGAGCCAGGGGGTGAAGACCCAGGTGTTGTCGGGTACGCCGAAGCCGGCGATGGCGTCGAAGAGGCCGCCCAGCTCGAGCGCCTCCTCGTCGAAATCCAGCTGATCGGCCCAGTTGTCCAACAGATCCTTGGCCTTGGCGTAGCCGGAGCGGGCGCGGAGGTCGGCGGGCACATCCTCGAAGACCCGCATCAACCGGTCAATGATCCTGACCTCGAGCTTCAGCGCCGTTAGCTCCTCCCGCACCCCCTCGATGCCGGCCCGGTCGTACTTGTCCAGGGCGCGGCAGACCGGGGCGAGCCACTGCCCGGGGTAGATACCGGCCCAGGCGACGACGCCGGCGAGGAAACGCCGGTCGTTGACCAGGATGAGGTACTTCCGCTCACCGATGCCGAAGCCCAGCCGGCCGAGGATGTCGGCGGTGAGGGCGATGATCTCGGCGTCGGCCAACGCGCCCCCCACCCCGACGATGTCCGCGTCGCACTGAACGAACTCCCGGAAGCGCCCCTGGCGTATCTGGGGCCGGTCGGCCCGCCAGACGGGCTGGATCTGATACCGCTTGAAGGGCCGGGGCAGCTCCGCGTACTGGGCCATCACCCGGGCCAGGGGGACCGTCAGATCGTAGTGCAGCGCCAGGGTCTTCCCGCCCCGGTAGGAAAGGGGGTAGATCAGCTTGTCGGCCTCGCTGCCGGACTTGCCGGTGAGGATTTCGATGAACTCAAAGGCGGGGGTGGAAAGGGGGGAGAAGCCGTAGCGGGAGAAGCTCCGGCGGATGGTGTCTATGATGTCCTCGCGGGGGATCATCATCCGGGGCAGAAAGTCCCGCGTGCCCTTGAAGATGCGCGGCTTGATCTTATCCATGTTCCTCTTCCCGGTGACCCTCGAACCCCGCTGCAGCTCCAAAGATGATAGTATGCTTCGGCGGCGCCCGGCAGTCAAGCCCCGAAGAATACTGGGACGTTCCACCGATCACGCTGCGGCCTTGAAGTGCAAGCCACCTTCTGTTAACCTTAAGTATAAAGCTTATAATCAAACCGATAGGAGGAACCTTGAGAGACCTACAGTTCACCTTCAACCGACCGGAGAAGATCTCCCGCGGGCTCCTGCTGCTGCGTTTATTCTTCGGCGTGTTCTATGTGGGGATTCCCCACGGTATAGCCCTGATGTTTCGCGGCTTCGCCGCCTCCTGCGTCCTCTTCGTGGCCTTTTGGGCCGTGTTATTCACCGGCCAATGGCCAGAAAGGATGTACAGTTTCGTATCCGGCACGTACCGCTGGTGCATGCGCGTCACGGCCTACCTGGCCTTCCTCACCGACGAATATCCACCCTTCAGCGGCAAGGAATAGCTGAGCTGTCAAAGAGCGGAGGTCCGGCCCCGGCCGGGCCTCTTTATTTGTATCCGTTTCCTTTTAATTAACATTAACAACCTTACCCATCGAGCAAAAGGAGCAAGATGACCGAGCAGGGTAATCGCGGCGGGGCCAGAGACCCCGCCCTACATTCGTTTTACGCAGAGTCAACCGCCCGCCAACGCAGCGCGTTGGATCGCTGCTCCGCGGGGTCAATTTTGCACAATTTGATTATCCTCCCCGCGCACGAAACCATAATTACAGATGTAGGGTCGCCCCTCTGCGGGCGACCGCGTTTATAAAAACGAGCGGGCGTAGAAGCCCGCCTCTACATTTGGCCTATCCGTCCCCTCGCCCCTAATCCAGCCCCTAGGCCGGACCGAACGCGCGGACCCTTCTGACCCCGGCGGTACAATAGGCGGCCAGGCGCCGGTCCTCGCGGATGCGGGGGTAGGGGGTCATGGTCCGCTTGAAGGCCCCCGCCGGGTTCACCCCGACCCCGAGGAGGAAGCCGAAGCTGCCCTTCATGAGATGGATCCAGGGTGGCCGGTACATGCTCCGGCGCCGGTCGTGGGGGATGTTGACCATCGGATTTTAGGATGGGTTAATCCTTAATTAGAATTAGGTAAATACCAAAGAATGGCCTCGATGTCAATCTAACGCTTGCCGGTTGACGCCTCCGAAATTCGTCGTTAGACTGGGCGACGGCGTTTTAAAAGGAAACTCATGCCTCGCAGGCGCGTTCACATCACCGGCATCGTCCAGGGGGTCGGCTTCCGGCCCTTCGTCTACCGCCTGGCCCACGAGCTCGGCCTCATTGGCTTCGTCTACAACGACCCCTCGGGTGTCTGGCTCGAGGCCCAGGGGACGAAAGAGGCGCTGGACGAGATCGTGAGCCGCCTGGAAACCGAAGCGCCGCCCCTGGCGCTCATCGAAACGGTCGAGTCCGAGGAGATACCCGAGACCGCCGGGACCGAGTTCACCATCCGGGAGAGCCCGGTCCGCGGTGATGATACAACACTGGTCTCACCGGACGTCGCCACCTGCGCCGAATGTTTGCGGGAGATTTTCGACCCAGAGGACCGCCGGTACCGCTACCCCTTCACCAACTGCACCGACTGCGGCCCCCGCTTCACCATCATCAACCGGCTGCCCTACGACCGGCCGCTGACCACCCTGGCCGGCTTCGATCTGTGCCCCGACTGCGAGAAGGAGTACACCGATCCGACCGACCGCCGCTTCCACGCCCAGCCGGTCTGCTGCCCGGTCTGCGGACCGCGGATCCGGCTGCTGGATTTAACGGGTAAGCCTCTCGCCGGACCCGAACAGGCGTTCGGTGAGGCCGTCAAGCTCTTGAAGGACGGGAAGATAATAGCGGTGAAGGGCCTGGGCGGCTACCACCTGGCCTGCGACGCTTTGAATGAACGCGCCGTGGCCGAGCTGCGGCGGCGCAAGGTCCGGCTGGAGAAGCCCTTCGCCCTGATGATGCGCTCCCTGGAAGAAATAAAACGCTTCTGTCTGGTGGATGAAGCGTCGGCGGACCTGTTGACCTCCAACCGCGCGCCCATCGTCCTCCTGCCGGTGCGCACCGACGGGGAGCGGGTGGCGCGGTCCGTGGCCCTCGGCCAGCGGCGGCTCGGCGTCATGCTCCCCTACACCCCCCTGCACCACATCCTCTTGAAAGATTTAACCGGCCCGCTCGTCCTCACCTCGGGCAACCGGGCCGACGAGCCCATCGCCTACACCGATGCCGACGCCTTCGAGCGGCTGGGCGGCATCGCCGACGCCTTTTTAACCCACGACCGGCCGATCCGCCTGCGCTGCGACGACACGGTGGCCTCGGTGCTCCGGGGTGGACCGTATCTCGTTAGACGTTCGAGGGGCTGGGCGCCGGAGCCGGTCATCCTCGGAAAGCCGCTGCCGGCGCACATCCTGACCGTAGGTGCCGAACAGAAAAACTGCTTCGCCCTGGGCCGTGAGCGACTGGCATTCCTCTCCCACCACATCGGGGACATGGAAAACCCGGCGGTGCTCGCCAGTTTCGAGGAGGGAATCCGGCACTACAAACAGCTTTTTAAGGTGGAACCCCAGGCGGTCGCCTACGATCCCCACCCCGAGTACCTGCCGACCAAGTGGGCGCTGGAGTTGGACCTGCCAAAGATAGCGGTTCAGCACCACCGGGCGCATTTTGCCGCCTGCCTGGCCGACGCGGGGCACGACTCCCCGGCCATCGGCGTGGTGTGGGACGGCACCGGCTACGGCGACGACGACGCCATCTGGGGCGCCGAACTATTCCTGGCCGACGGGGGAAGCAACTGGCCGAGGTTGTGCCAACTGGACTACGTCCCCCTGGCCGGCGGGGCGCAGGCCGTCCACCAGCCCTGGCGCATGGCGGCGGTCTGGCTGGAGCGCGCCGGGGTGGACCCCTACGGTGTGCCCTCATTCGGTGAAAAGCTGCGAAGTGAGGAGTGGGAACTGGTGCGGGCGGCGGCGGAGCGGGGGATCAACTCGCCTCCGACCAGCTCAGGTGGTCGTCTCTTCGACGCCGTGGCGGCCCTCCTGGGGGTGCGCTGGAAATCGCTCTACGAGGGCCAGCCGGCCATCGAGCTCGAGCAGTTGGCCGACCCGTCCGCGGAGGGCGAGTATCTCTTGGAGCTAGACACCTCGCAAAAACCCTGGCGTTGGGACGCCCGCCCGCTCTTTGAAGAACTGACCGGCGAGTTGAAAAGGGGCGTTTTCCCACCCACCATATCCGCCCGTTTCCACCGGGGCCTGGCGCGAGGAATCGCCCGGGCGGCGACCCGCGCGGCCCGGGAGTACGATGTTAAACACGTCGCCCTCTCCGGCGGCTGCTTCCAGAACCTCCTGCTGACGGAGTGGACGGCGCAAGAGCTGGAAAACGCCGGCTTAACCCCGCTCCTGCACCGGCGCGTGCCGCCCAACGACGGCGGCATCGCCCTGGGCCAGCTCTACCTGGCGGCGCGTATGCTCCCCTCTCCCAGTGGGAGGAGCATTCGCTCACGGGTTGGGGGTGAGGGCTACCTTATTTAACCATCCGCGTTAACCCCTCTCCCCAGCCCTCTCCCCAAAGGGGCGAGGGATTAAGGCCGGGCCGACCTTCAGGTCCTCCCGTCGGTAGTGTTGGACGACCGCCCATAGGAAACAAGGATGTTCAAAACCGTTGTATCAAAATACTTAAAGAAAGGTATCACAACCCTTATCTGGACCAAAAAGAGGTATTTCCGACCCATGGATGTAGGGCGGGGATTCCATCCCCGCCGAAAAAGGCATACTGACGGCAAAGCGGCGGCGGGGTTAGGAAACCCCGCCCTACGAAAGGACTAAAGACTCATACCATTAATTTAACTTTGTTGTCCCAGGCGCCACCTTCTTTAAGCGCTAATGTGAACACACGCTTTGTCCTATCTGCCATATTTATAAGGAAAATACAACTTCTTATTGGTCCGTTTACCGGTGGTGATCCCTAAAAATGATGTAGGGTTGTGCTTCCACTGGCCGCCGAGGCGTCCCCCCTCTCCTCCCGATGAAGGCGAGGGGTTCGCGCCTATGAAAAATCAGCGGGGATTAAAATCCCCGCCCTACAATCAGTATTGACAACGGTCCTTAGCCCTACCCGCCGGGGACTAAGGACACGCCGTCCATCTCAGCCAGCGGCTCCAGGCCCAGAAGGGTGAGGATCGTCGGCGCGAGGTCAATGATCTCCGGAAGCCGTTGCTGCCGTAGCTCCCACGGCTGGTTGACGAGGAAGACGCCGGTGATACTAACGTCACGGACGGGAAGGTCTACTACGTTGACGTCCAGCTTGACGCTTTGACGAGCCCGGATTCCTACGCCCATACTTTCGCGGCCAACGACGGCGACCTGGAT
>DAOVLG010000119.1 GCA_030631385.1 Candidatus Coatesiibacteriota bacterium
AGTCCTCCTCGAAGTCGTAGCCGTACCCCCACAGCTCGTAGAGGGCGGCGTCCAGTAGCCGGTCCGAGGGGCGTTCCAGGTCGTGGACGTAGCGGCTGACGGTGAGCATGGTCCTGCCGCGCTCCAGCTCGTCGGAGGGCACCGGCTCGGCGGCGATCCGCTCCAGTTCCTCCTCGACTATTTTACAGGCCTCGGTGGTTTTGCCCGGTTCGGTGCCCAGGTAGAGCGCGAAGGCGCCGGGCTGGACGCCGAAGATACCAAAGGCGTGAACGGCGTAGACCAGCCCCTCCCCGCGCAGGCGGAAGTGCAGCCTTCCGTTGGGCAGGTGGATTCCCGAGAGCACCGCGTCCAAGAGGCGCATCCTGTAACGTTCGGGGCCGTCCCAGCCCATCCCGGGCCAGAGCCAGTAGAGGATCGTCTGTCCCCGCTCCGAGTCGAGCTCGAGGGTCACGTCCTCGTCGGGGAAGTCCGGTGCGCCGAAGTCGGGCAGACAGACCCCGGAGGCCGGCAGGTCGCCCCACAGCGTCCCGACCAGCTCCTCGATCTCGCCCGAATCCACCTTTCCAGCCACGGCGATGATCGTCCCCTCGGGTCGGCGGATCAGCTCCCGGTAGTCCAGAAGCCTTTCACGGGTCAATGAGGCGATGGTTTCCTCCGTTCCGCGTTGGTTGTGGGCGTAGGGATGGCCTGAGAAGAAGATCCGCTTGACGGTCCGGTAGGCCACGGTGAAGGGTTGCTCGTTCTCCTGCGCCAGTGCGTCGGTGAGCCTCTGCCGCTCCGCCTCCACCCGGTCCTCGGGGAAGGCTGCGTTTTGCAGGCAGTCGGCGATCACCTCCAGGGCCGTCGGGGCGTCATCGGCCAGTACGTGGGCGCTCAACAGGCCGCAGTCCCGCAGTCCCTGGCTCCCGATTGTACCGCCACGGTCCTCGATGGCGGCGGCGATCTCCGGACCGGTCCGGGCCAGAGTTCCCTCCAACAGCATCCGCATGGCGAAGTGGAAGGCGCCCTCGTCCTCCGGGCCTCCTATGCGGTAGCCGCCGTCCACCAGCGCCGCCACCCAGGCGCTGTCAACGCTGGAGTCCTCCAAAACCAACAGCCGCAGGCCGTTGTCCAGTTCGGTTAGCTCGATCCTGCCGCTTCTTCCCCCCTCACCCGACTCGATCTCGTACTCTGGCGGATAGTCCCGGGCCAGGGTGTTCTCCAGGGGGTAGTTGGGCGACCACCAGACCGGTTCGATGACCGGGCTCATCCCCTGGTAGACGAAGTAGGCGTCGGGCTCTCCGTGATTCACCTTCCCTTTAGATTCCCGCGAGACCTCGAGGCCGTGGACCTCCGCCGAGAGGGCGCTCTCGACGAGGTTCCCCTCACCGAGCCCCTCCTCGAAGAGGTCCAGGTCGAGCTCACCGACCTCGGCGGGCCAGGTGAGGGCGACGAAGAGGTTGTCCCGGGTGAAGTAGCGGCGGGCAACGTCCCGCACCATCCCGGCGGTCACCGCCCGGCAGCCGTCCACGTAGCCCGTCGAGAAGGACAGATCCCCGAGCAGGGCGTCGCTGCCCAGGCGCGCCGCTTGGGTCGCCAGGCTCTCCCCTTTGAAGACGTATCCGGCCAGGAGGGAGTTCTTCACCCGCTCCAGCTCGGTCTCGTCCACGAGTTCGTCGCGCAAATCGGTTACCACGGTGTAGGCGGTCTGGTAGGCCTCGGCGAGCCGTTCTGGGTCGGTGGCCAGGTACACCTCGAAGACCCCGGCGTCGTAGGTCGGGGTGTAGCTGTAGGCGTTGACGCTGCTAACGAGCTGACGTTCCTCGCGCAGCGCCTTGTACAGACGGCTGGTCCGCCCGGTGGACAACAGGTGCATCGCCACGTCCAGGGCGTACAGGTCCTCGGCCCACAGGGGCACGGTGCGGAAACCGAAGGCGAGGTGGGCCTGGTCGAAGGTGGTGTACTCCACGGCGTAGCGCGGACCCGGCAGGTGTCCGGGCCGCTCCACCACGGGCAGCGGCTCCCCGGAAGGCTCCATCATCCCGAACTCCTCCGCCACCTTTACGATCATCTTCTCCGCGTCCAGATCGCCGGCCACGACCACCACCATGTTCCGCGGGGTGTAGCGCTCGGTGTAGTAATCCCGCAGGTCTTCTGAGGTCACGGCGCCGAAGAGGTCCGGGTAGCCCAGGACCGGGTCACAGATCACGGTGTCGGGCCAGAGGGTGTGGTAGAAGCGGTACCATACGCGGGTGTCCGCCTCGTCGTTATTCATGTTGATCTCTTTTAGAATGATCCCGCGCTGGCTCTCGATGATCCCCTCGTTGAACTCCTGGCGCACCAGGGTCTCGGCCATGAGCTCCACCATGCCCTCGAAGTGCTCGACGGTGGTGATCTGGTGGTAGCAGGTGTGGCTCTTGGAGGTGTAGGCGTTGGAGATGCCGCCCAGGGATTCGTCCCAGGTGTCCAACTCCTCCTTGGTGAAGTTCTCCGAGGCGTCGGCGTGGAGGTGCTCGTAGAAGTGGCTGATGCCGGAGCCCTGGTAGGCGCCCTCGATCACCGACCCGGTCCGCACGTAGACCCGCATGGTGACGGTGGGGTTACCGTGGATCTCGGCGGCGATGACCACCAGGCCGTTGTCCAGCTCGGTGCGGAGGATCCGCTGGGCGAGGGCGGAGAGGGAGATGAGGAACAACAGGATAATAATGAAGGACTTGCGCATTATGTCTCTACCTTTGCTAGGTGGATTTCCCCGGTATTATACCCCAAGATACAGCGGGTTGTTCCCGCGAGGTCCGAGCGGCGTCTGCATCGTTGCCGCGTGTTGCATCGTCGGGACATGCCAGCTCGACACCGGGGGTCGCCAGCCGGTGGTACAGTGCGTTCCTCGCCGGCGGTGGCACAGTTTTTGCGCAAATTGACCTCGAATAAGTCCGCCGGCTCCCCTCGTGCAAAAACCTGTGCCACCGCCTCAGTGCGAACGGGTGGTCGCGGAGGGCCGCCCGCGGGAGGGTAACCAGACCCTTCCCTACGGTGCATAGCGAACCTATGGGCGGGGCAACACCGGGATTTGCATCCCTGACACGCGAGGTAAACCAGAAACAATCCTGGTGGTTGTCTCCGCGAGCGCAGCTAAAATGTTAGGCGGGGTCTTGAGCACCCCGCCACATAACCTGACGCCGCTACCAGTTACTGACAAACGACTTATCCCAAGCTCGATAAAAGGGACCTTCGGGTCCCGTGGTTGATCGGAAGAACCGCCCTAGGTGTGGTAGCCCATGAGGATGTGGGTGACGGCGTTCTCGAAGATGTCGTCGCGGCCCTCGATGCCCTCCTCGGTGCCGGCGTTGTATTTATCCCTCGCGGCCTCGATCTGGGGCATGAACATGGAGAGGACCAACCCCATGGCCCTCGCAGAATCCAGGGCGTCGGCGTCGGCCTCGGCGATGATCCCGTCCACCAGCTCCTCGGCCAGGGCCTCGGCCCCCTCGACGGTGCTTTCCTTGGCCACGACGGGTCACCTCCACGGTCCGCCCAAATAACCAGTTTACATTAATAATATATATGGTAGTTTGGCAACGGTCAAGGGGTCAGCGCTTCCTCCGGCGCTTGAGCAGGCGGCCGATGGGCCCCTTCGGGGTGAAGAGGCCGATGACGGCCGAGACCGCCCCCCGGGAACCCAGACCGACGTCGTTCACGGCCCGGCGGATGAAGACCACCGCCAGACCCAGAAAGGCGAAGTTGGGTATCCACATCGCCAGCCAGGGGTCGAGGATGCCGCGGTCGCCCAGGGCCTCGCCGCCCACCAGGCAGATCCAGTAGAAGATGAAGAAGCCGATGCTGGTGACGAATCCCACCCCCTTCCCGGAGCGGCGGATCATCACCCCCAGCGGCGCTCCCACCAGGACGAAGGCGATGCAGGCGAAGGAGATGGAGTACTTCTTGGCGATCTCCAGGGTGTACCGGTTCACCTCGCTCTGGAGGGTCCGCCGGCGGATCGCCAGGTAGCGCTCCTCCCGGGCGACCCGTTCCGCGGCGGTCAGGGTGCGGTCGCCGCCCCCGCCGGGTTCGGTGATCATCTCCGGCGCGACGACGGGCGGCCCCGATTCCTCCACCTCACGTTCACCCCCCTCGTCCGGGGTGGATCTGTCGGACGAGGAGTCGTCCGCGGCGAGCCTCGCCCCGCCGTGGATGGCCAGGTGCTGTTCAACGGGGTCTATGTAGAGCGCCTCGGAGCTGCCGATGAACCGTCGTCCCTCGTCCGGTTCCGTCTCTTCGACGGCAATCTCGCCCAGGTAGGGCGTTCCCTCGCCCGCTTCCGTCTCGCGGGTCTCACCGAGTGGCGGCAGCTCGGTCTCGTCCTCGGTGAACAACGGCGTCCGGCCGCCGAAATCGAGCCGATCGGGATCCCCCGTCCGCCGGTCCTCGTAGACGGTGGGCTCCCGTGGCTCGCGGATGCCGTACATCCGCCGGATCTCGTCCGGGGTGTACCCCCCCCGGGCCAGGCGGAGCGCCTGGAGCAATCGGTGCCGGGACTCGGGTTCCCCGCCTTCGAGCATCTGGCGTTTGCGGATCTCCGCCGTGCGGTAGAGGAGGTGCTGATCGAAGAGCGCCCCGTTGACCCGCTCGGTCATCATCGCCACCGACATCTCCCGGTCCGAGCGCTGCTCCCGCTCCTCCCGCGTGAGCTCGGTGTTGGCGTTGATCTCGATCACGTAGTTGGCGAACTTGAGTGTCTGGAAGGAATCCGAGCCCGGCGGGGTGATCTGGATGGTGCCGTCGGAGAGGAGGAGGCGGATCCTCCCGCCCTCGCCGGTCTCCAGGGCGCCGTGGTTGGCGCTGATCTGCTTCTCCAGGCTGCCGCCCCGGGGGATGTTGATCTTGACCCCGGTGAGGGTCATGTCCCGGTCGTCCATCTCGTCAATGTAGATCTCGTAGGGGGGGAAGTCGGTGATCCAGACGCCGGAACGGAGGGTGACGTCGGGCCGCTTGCTCTGGATGTCCAACAACAAATTCTTGAAGCGGTGGTTCGCCTCGGGCAGGACCAGGTCGTTGAAGAAGAACATACCCACGGCGAAGATAATCGCCAGAACGGCGCTGGGGACCATGAGCGAGAGGAAGCTGGTGCCGGTGGCCTTCATGGCGGTGATCTCCGAATCGGCCGAGAGCCGGCCGAAGGCCATCAGCGTACCCACCATGAGCGCCATGGGCACGTCGTAGGCCAGGACCGCCGGGAGGTACAGGACGAAGAGCTCCACGGCGTATCGGCCCGGCACGCCCTTGGTGACGATGAGCTCCATCATCTTGAAGACCTGGCCCAGAAGGAGCACGAGCGTCGTCACCACGAGGGCGAAGATGAGGGGCCCCGCGTGCTCGCGGAGGATGTAGCGGTAAAGCTTCCAGGGTACTCTCATGGGTTTGGTAAACAGACCGTCGGTTTCTACGGAGGAATATAGCACCCTGGGCCGGCATCGGCAAGCGTGCGGCCTCGTCTGGTCGTCAAGTATCCGTCCTACGTTACCCCCCTCCCTAGCCCTCCCCCCGAAGGGGGGAGGGGACATGAGGATAGCGACCACCGGGAACTATTAGTTGCCCAGCGTTGGCCGGCCCTTTTTTGGTATGATGAACCGACGATGGCCAAGGTTCGATTGCAGAAGCTGATCGCCGCCGCCGGGGTGTGCAGCCGCCGCGCCGCCGAGGAGCTGATCCGCGCCGGGCGCGTACGCGTGGATGGCCGCGTGGCCGCCCTCGGCGAATCCGCCGATCCCGAGAAGGAGAAGGTCACCCTGGACGGCAGGCCCGTCGTGGTCCCAAAGGATCACCGCTACCTCGCGCTCTACAAGCCCCGGGGGGTGGTCGTAACCTTGAAGGACGAGAGGGGTCGGGACGACCTCGCCAGGCTGTTGGAAAAATACCCCCGCCGCGTGTTTCCGGTGGGCCGGCTGGACCGCAGGAGCGAGGGGTTGCTCCTTTTGACCGATGACGGCGACCTGTCGGCCAGGCTACTGCACCCGCGGTACCACGTCCTCAGGCGCTACCTGGTCACCGTGCGCGGCGCGGTGAGAAACACCGACCTCGAGAAACTGGCCCAGGGGGTGGAGCTGGAGGACGGTGTGACGCTGCCCGCCGGGGTGGAGCTGATCGAGCGCGCCGCGGGGAGGTCGCGTTTCGCCGTCGAGCTCTACGAGGGACGCAACC
>DAOVLG010000118.1 GCA_030631385.1 Candidatus Coatesiibacteriota bacterium
GGGGCGGGGGGTTCCTCTTCGCCATGTGCTCGGCACCGGCGAGCTTAGACGTAGCTTTAGCCGCGGCGGAGATAGACATCGTGGACCCGGCCATAGACGGCACGCCCATCTCGCCGGGCTACAACGCACGGTTGGACTATTCTTCCTGTCTGGCCTTCACCGATTTCGAGGTCTACCCCGACCCGGATTTATACGAGATATCCTCGATTGATTCACCCCGTGGCCGGGGGCTCTACGACCTGCCCACCGGGGTGCGCCCCACCTTCACCCTCTTCGAGTTCGCCGCCAAGTTCGATCCCGTCCCCACCATCCTCACCCAGTGCCACGTCCGCACCATCGCCGACTTCATGGGCCAGGACACCGCCTTCGTCCGCGACCAGGTCTTGGATTCCTGCGTCGTGTTGGCAGTCGTGGACGGCCTGGACGAGGTGAAGTACCTGTACGGTGTCTTTGGCGAGGGCGCCTTCAGCTTCCTGGGCGGCCATGATCCGGAGGACTTCCAGCACTTCGTCGGCGATCCCCCCACCGAGCTTTCCCTCTTCCCCCACTCGCCCGGCTACCGCCTGATCCTCAACAACGTCTTATTTCCAGCCGCCAAGAAGAAGCCCTTGAAGACGTGAGTAACTGAGACCTCTTCGAAATTCGTAGTTTTTCGTAGGGGCGGCCCTCTGTGGCCGCCCGCGGTCAAGAAGAAACAGCTTAAGACCTAGGAGCTGTCAGGGTAAACGGGAAGGCGTGGTGAATCCGGCCGATGCCCGCCCCGTGCGCCTGTCTCAATAGAGTTTCAATTGGAGCTGGGGTCTTGACCGGATAGGCCCCTTTTGTTAGGATGCCGGTGAATTGATACTGAGTCTCAGTCTCGCCAAGGAAACCTACACTAACCCATCCTCTTTCAACCGGTTAGCATACCAGCTCGCAAAAAAAGAGGTGCATCGTATAAATGTAGCACGTACTGTCGCATTCGTGCTACTATTTGCCGACGCCACCCCCAACGAATCGGCTCGGATGCCGAACAATCCGGGTAAACATACCCTTGGAGGGAGCTACCGATGTCACGTGTCCTTACCCTCTTACCCTTCCTCTTGGCAATCCAAGCGGCGCAGGCCGAGATCGTTGTGGAAATTGGCGATGATGAGGCCTACTGGCCCACTCTCGGCGGCAACGTCATGCTCCAGTACTACCACTATCTGGGTGAGGATGACCCCGATCTTGGCTACTGCGTGCCGTCGAACAGGTTCGCCGCCCGACACGCCGTTATCGGCGTCAATGGAGAGCTTGGCGAGTACATCGAGTACGGCGCCGAGTTCGGCGTCGCCACCTGCGCCGGCTCCGGCGGAGACGATGCTACGGTGAAGAACAAGGAGGCCGAGATATTCTTCAAGCCCATCGAATGGCTTGGCCTCGGTATCGCCCGCGGCCACGTGATGCGCGGCTTTATGGGTAAGCAGGAGTGCTACGATATGCCGCTGTGCGAGAAGCCGCATTTCTTCTTCACCTACGGCCAGTGCCACATGTTCGGCGCTCAGGTCTGGGCAAAACCGATGTTCACCGATGAGATCGGCATCTCCTTAGAGCTTGGCTACTACAACGGCGTGGCGGGTACGGTGGACATCGAGAGCAACACCCTCGGCGGCCTGTGGGTCCATCTGCCCTACGGTGTAACCGTGGGCGGTCACTACGAGAACGTAGTCGTGGACTACGACTTCGACGGCGACTACGACGATGTCTGGCGGGCCTCCGCCGGGCTGCGCTGGGAGCAGTGGGGTATTCATCTCCAGGGCGAGTATTACCTCGGCACGGGCTTCAACGCCAACTACGGCACCGTTGAGCCGGCCGATCTCGAACGCAACGCCTACTACGTCCAGGCCGCCTACGACATCCTGACCGGTTTCGATGTGTTGCCGTACGTACAACCACACATTCGTTACGAATCCTACGATCAGGGCGTCAACGCCGACGACGACCTGGACCACACCTATTCCTGGCTGACCGCCGGAATATCGGTCGGCCTGGGGAGCTCCGACGCGGCCTTGAAGATAGACTACGACTACAACCTTACCGAAGAGCGAGACTACGAGGCCAAGGCGGCCGATGCGATCTACGTCCGTCTCCAGGCCGGTTTCTAACACAAGCGAAGATAAAAACAGAAGGAGATTAAGATGTGGCGAAAGCTGATACTACTGGGGCTGCTGTGCCTGGTTATCCCCTCAGCAGCCACTTACGAGGTGACTCTGTATCCCACTGATGACACCTACACCGAGCCCGGCGGCGGCAACCACGGCGCCGACCCCCAGCTCTGGGTGGCCAACTACTCGCCCAGCGGCCACTTCGAACGAACCAATGTCCGCTTCGATCTCAACGAATACGATGGCGAAGCGGTGGTCAGCGCCATCGTCCACATGTACCGCTTCTTCTCCTGCCCCTCCGGCGGGGTCTGCATGGTGGATTTCTACGACATCACCCAGGACTGGGACGAGGATACCTGGGGCGGCGGACACCTGGACCACAGCGATACCGTTTGGCACACCCAGGGCTTCTCGACCGCCGGTGGTGATCAATCCTGGGAGGAGATTGACCTGACCGACCTGTTTGACGCCTGGCTCAACACCGACATGTCCGACTACGGCTTCGTGATGCACGCCCGGTCGGGCAGCAAGTTCGCCAAGTTCTACTCCAAGGAGTACCAGGAGGCCTACCGCCCCCACGTGGTGCTGACCCTCTCCGGCAGCAACGTTGAAGAGACATCATTCGGCTGGATCAAAGCGCGGTTCCGGTAGGGCTTAAACGTTGACCAAAGCTCCATAACCCGGGCCGGCTTCCAAGCCGGCCCTTCTTTGGGGTTCACCGTTATTAAACGAACCGATAAGAAGTTGTATCTTCCTTATAAATATGGTGGATAGGACAATGCGTTTGTTCACCTTAACGCCTAAAAAAAGTGGCACCTCGGATTACGAACACGGTTAAATTAGATTCGTAGGGGCGGGGCTCCGCCCCCGCCCGCGGGCGACCGCAGAGGGTCGCCCCTACGGGAAATTGCGACTTTTACTAGTGTCTTAATTTGATAATTATTTCCCGCGAACGATGCTTTATTCAACAATTGAAAACAGGTAGGAAACGACCTTTAGGACGGCACACACTACTTTCATAGGTTGGAAATCTTTCCCTATTAGTGGAGTTCCAGTTGGTCCGGATAGTGGTTGTGATCCCAAAAATCAAGTAGATTCTACGTCCTAAGCAGGTTGAAAACAGACCGGATGTGGAATGCTGGACATGGCGGCTACCCTTTTCATGGCGGGGAGCTTGACAACACCGTCTGGGGCGGTTAGTTTTGATTTGCAACCTCCCCCGGGGAGGACCGATGAAGCGACTTCTGCCCATCGCCATAACGCTGACGCTTCTGGCCGGCTGCTTCAGCCTGCCGCCGGGGCCCGGCCCCGACCTCTCCTCCCCCCACGACACCCTGTCCTATCTGGTCAACTCCTACGTCCTGTTGGATGACGGCGGCGTGGACTACATCCTCGACAGCGACTTCATCTTCTATTTCGATCAAGATGAGGTGGACGACGTGGTCGGCGGCTACAGGATACCGCACGAGGGGTGGGGCAGGTACTCGGAGCTGATCGCCACGCGGAACATGTTCGCGGGCGCCGAGCGGATCGAGTTCGATGAATTCGACCTGAGTGAAATGGAGCCGCTGCCCGAGGGGGCCACGCACTACACCAGCGGCTGGATCAGATACCGGTTCCGCTACTACTACGATGAGGAAGACCACTCCTACTACGTCGGCGGAAACGCCATCTTCGAGCTGGAGAAACAGGGGAATGACTGGATCATCACCCGCTGGACCGACCAAAAAGTCAGCGAGCACTCCTGGGGCTGGCTCAAGGCCCTGTACCGTCTTTAACCGGAGGAGCCCGAGTGCCCGAGGCCAGCGTCGTTGATCCCACCCAGCAGCCCGAGGATTTCTTCGAGCGGAACCTGCGCCCCCGGAAGCTGGCGGAGTTTATCGGGCAAAAGGGGATAACCGAGCAGCTCGAGGTCTTCATCGAGGCCGCCCGGCGCCGCGGCGAGGCCCTGGACCACGTGCTCTTATCCGGGCCGCCGGGGTTGGGTAAGACCACCCTGGCCCACATCATCGCCAACGAGACCGGCGTCGAGATACGCGGCAGTTCGGGACCCGCACTGGAGCGTCCCGGTGACCTGGCCGGCATCCTCACCGCTCTCGACCACCGCGACATCCTCTTCATAGACGAGGTCCACCGCCTCCCCACCATCGTCGAGGAGTACCTCTACCCGGCGATGGAGGATTACCGCCTGGACATCGTGATAGATTCCGGCCCGGCGGCCCGGTCCATCAAACTCGACCTCAAGCGCTACACCCTGGTGGGCGCCACGACCCGGGTGGGGCTCCTGTCGTCGCCGCTGCGGTCACGCTTCGGCGTGGTGCTGCGTCTGGGTTACTACCCGGTGGAGGAGATCGCCGTCATCGTCCGGCGCTCCTCGAGGATCATGAACGTCAACATAGACGATGAGGGGGTGGCTGAGATCGCCCGCCGCAGCCGGGGTACCCCCAGGGTGGCGAACCGGCTCCTGCGGCGGGTGCGTGACTTCGCCGAGGTGCGCGCCGACGGGGTGGTTACCCCCGCGGTGGCCGACGAGGCGCTCAAACTCCTCGGGGTGGACTCAGCCGGGCTCGACGAGATGGACCGGACCCTCCTGCGGACGCTCTGCGTCAACTTCGGCGGCGGCCCCACCGGAGTGAAAACGATCGCCGTGGCCGTGGGCGAGGAGCCCGACACCCTCGAGGAGGTCCACGAACCCTTCCTGATCCAGGAGGGCTTTCTGACCCGAACCCCCCAGGGGCGGGTGGCCATGCCCAAGGCCTGGGACCACCTCGGCCTCAGAAATCCAGACATCGAAGGACAATTACGATTCTAGGACTTGACATGACCATCGATAAATGCTATTTCTCTCATGAGGTGAGGAGGTGAAAGATGGCAACCGTTTATGATGTGGCAGCTTATATTCTAACTAAGACAGGCAAAATCACTACGATGCGTCTGCAGAAGCTTGTTTATTACTGCCAAGCTTGGTCGTTAGTATGGGACGATGCACCTCTGTTTGATGAGCGCATCGAAGCATGGACCTTTGGTCCAGTGATACCAGATTTATATAATAAGCATAAAGGTTTATTTACAATTGAAATATGTGAGGATGGTAATCCAGATAACCTTGCAAGTGTTCAGATAGAAACTATTGATGCAGTTCTTCAGTTCTATCGTAAACGTCCTACCCAGTGGCTCGTTGATTTAAGCCATTCAGAAGAGCCGTGGAAAATTGCACGAGAAGGTTTAGCTCCTGCTGATCACTCTAGCATCGAGATTACTTTAGACTCAATGAAGGAGTATTATACGAGAATATCGCTTAATTAATCATGAAAAGAAGAAAAAAACCCAAGTTGGAACATGATCTACAATTTAAAAAACAACCTTCATCAGAGTATAAACCATTATCAAGTTATGATTTGAATCCGACATGGTCTCTTAAATATTTACAAATAGACAATCAATGGTGTTGGTCTGGTATTCAAAGAGATAAATTGTTAGAGGTTGTGGTAAAGGCCAAAGAATTTGAAAAATCAAAATGGAAAGAACTATTAACTAAGGGCTATCCAGCTAAGTTTATACCAGTAAGAGCAATTAGAAAGGAAGCTCAAGAAATTTTACTTGATGAACTTAGAATACAGCAAGAAACAATAGTTCGTTTTCAAATTTCTGGTAAAGAAAGAATATGGGGATTACTGATAGAGGGCGTATTTCATGTTATTTTCTGGGACCCAGAGCACGAAATTTATCCTTCTGAGTTAAAACATACGTGAGATACCCCATTAAGTGGCGTTAACCGCCTTTTTTTGTACCGGATACATGTCAAACTGCGCTATGCTATCATCTGCCCAAGGTTAAGACTGTAATGAGCGAGCGGAGTTGCGATCCCGGCGCGCCCATCGGCGTCTTCGACTCCGGCGTCGGCGGCCTGACCGTGGCGGCGGCCGTGGCCGCGCGCTTGCCCAAAGAGACCCTCGTCTACCTGGGCGACACGGCGCGGGTGCCCTACGGCGCCAAGTCTCCGGCCACCGTCATCCACTACACCCACCAGGCCCTCGCCTTCTTCGCCGAGATGGGGGTGAA
>DAOVLG010000106.1 GCA_030631385.1 Candidatus Coatesiibacteriota bacterium
GAGGGCGGACTCCTCCACCGCGCCGGTGACAAGTGGTACTGGATGGCCGACACCTATCCGGCCCAGGACATCTCGCTGCGCCGGGTGACCCGGGACAACTTCGTGATAGTTGATTTAGGCGGTCGGCCCGCCGCCGGCGCCGAGGGACTGGGCGAGGAGGGCTTCGAGAAGCGCCTGGAGCGCGCCGGGATCAACCGCCCCAAAGTCATCGGCGAGGTGGACTACTCGGGCGCCTTCTACCACATCTTTCCGAAGGCGATCTACGTCCACGACGGAGTTTCCTACCAGGTGGAGGAGCTGGACTTCGAAAACCGCAAGGCCTTCGTGCGCAAGGTGGACTGCGACTACTACACCGACGCCGAGGAGAAAACCGCGGTCCGAATCCTGGACGTCTTCGAGGAGGGAAAGCCGGCGGTCGCCCGGCCCTTCCACGGCGAGGTCCACGTCTCGACCAAGGTGGTCGGTTTTAAAAAGATCCGCTACTACACCCAGGAGAACGTGGGCTACGGCGAGGTGAACCTGCCCGAGCGGGAGATGAGCACCACCGCCTACTGGACGAGGATCTCGGGGCGTATGCTGGACGAGCTGCCCTTCAACCGCCATGAGCTAGTGGCCGGGATCTACGGCGTCAAATACGCCCTCCAATCCATTGCGGCGTTCATGCTGATGTGCGAGCTGCGGGACCTGGGCGCGGCCATCGGCTCCGTGCGCGGCGACGATTTCTCCGAAACCGGCTCCGTCGCTCCCCTCTACGCCGAGGAGGGGGACGACTTCGCCGTGGACCTTGAGCCGCTCATCTTTATCTACGATAATTACCCGGGGGGCATCGGCTTCTCGGACAAGCTCTACACCCTTCATCGGGATCTGTGGACCGGAGCGCTGGCGCGTATCGAGGACTGCCCCTGCACCTACGGCTGCCCCTCGTGCATCGGACCGTCTTTGGAGATCAAGGGCCCGGAGGGCGTGCTGATCCCCGTCCCCCGGCGCAAAGAGGCGGCGCGGGTTATCATGTCCACCGTGGTGCTTGACAAACATTAAAAAATAAGTAAACATTAAATCAACAGGAGGTAAGAAATGGACAACAATTACAAAGTAAAGCTAGATGTTCGGAAAGGCATAGTTGAAGTAGAGGGAGATAAAGAATTCATCCAAACCATTCTTGAAAAATATGGTGAAGTAATTAGAAAAGTGAAAAGTAGAAAAAAAGCTTCAAAAAAAGAAAATAAAACAAAGGTAAAAAAAACCAAGACAACACAAGTTCAAGAAGTTACTGAAACACTAGAGTATCTAAACACTGTTTCAAATAAATTCTTAGGTTACTTGGAAAAATACGGGCATGAAAATATGAACGATAGGTATTTGATATACATAAAATTTCTTAAAGATAATTCTTTACCTACTACAGTAGATAATATATATACCTGTGATACACAGTCAGGTTCAAGAGAAATATCCACAAATCCACTTCAAAAATTGAGAGATTTAGAACGAAGAGGTACACATGTTTACGTAGATAAAGAAAATAACTGGCACATTACAACACAAGGTAATGCACGTTTACAAAAAATTGAAAAATAATGTTAAGCAGTTTTGAAGCACAACTAAAACTAGTTATATCTGAGGACTTATATAATGCATTAAATGACGCCTTCAAGGGTGTCATTTTAAATTATCGTTATAAAAAATGGGATGAATCTGCAAAGCACGTTGGGCAGTTTGTTGAAGCTTCGGTGCGACTTATACAAGCAAAAACGATTGGGACAGTCACACCACTAACAAAAAAAATAAAGGTAACAAATGAGCTTAATGCAATCATCAACTCTAAACCAGGCTACAAAAGACCATATGGATCATTATTGGCACAATCTCTACGTTTTATTTACTTAATTCGAAATCAACAAGATGTATTACATATTGCACAAGATCATAATAAGTTTATTATTTCTACTATATGTCAGAGTACAGTAATTTGGTTTATGTATACCTTTTTGAAAAATGAAGGATTATCTGACAATCAATTAGATGAGCTTTATCATCTTCAGTATAAAGACACACCATTAGTTATGTACTGCGGTGATTGTATGAAAACATATGATCATACGATTCTAAAGAAAGATCAAGTTTTAATTGTACTATATAGTTCACCGGATGGTCTGGGCCCTAAAAGCTTACAAACAAACACTGATTATAGGAATATAACAAATTTTAAAAAGATACTTGCCGAATTAGAAACTATAAGATTAATTTATATTCAAAATGGATTGTACAAAATCACCGCTAAAGGAACTCACTACGTAGAGAAATCATTTCTTTCCTGATACACGCACAAATTTATTTGATTTTAAAAAATAAACGGTCTGGCTTTCATTATCCAGACCTTTATCACAACACAACACCCTTATGAAGTTGAGCTGGAACACTACCTGACCTAACAAATGTCACCGACGTACTACAACTACATCTACACTTTGACGAACGAT
Source organism: Candidatus Coatesiibacteriota bacterium (assembly GCA_030631385.1). Taxonomy (GTDB): domain Bacteria; phylum RBG-13-66-14; class RBG-13-66-14; order RBG-13-66-14; family RBG-13-66-14; genus RBG-13-66-14. The sequence continues at coordinate 2,481 of DAOVLG010000106.1, forward strand.
GACCGCTCGTAGAATCACCTTTATTGTTCTAATACTGGCGTTCGGGATACCGACCTCGAACGCCGAGGTCATACCTGTAATCAATTGGGTCGGCAGGCTGGACTACGGCGCCCTGGGGTACCTGGAGGTGAGGATCGAGGATGCGGTTGAGAATGACGCTCCGCTCATGATCTGGCGCCTGGATTCCTCCAGCGGTGAGCTCGACGCGGTGCGCCGGATGGTCGACCTCCTGCGGACGAGCCCGATCCCGGTGGTCATCTGGGTCGGTCCGGGCGCGGCGCTCCTGGGAGACGAGGCGCTGCCGGTCGGATTTGCGGCGGCCGGACTCTTCGGGAGTGAAAGCTCGAGGTTCGGAACCGGGCGCACCCTTACCCTGAACGACGGGGGCCGGCTGACCGAGTTCGAGCCGCGTAACAAGAATTATCTGGATGAGCTGGGAGAGCTGGCGGCCAGAGAAGCGGAGAAGTCCGGGTACAACGAAGGGTGGGCCGACCTCCTGGCCCGGGGGCTGACCTCACTCGCGGCCTGGGACCTGGAAACCTACGACGTCGGCGGCGGGGTGGCGAACAACCTGGGTGAGCTCCTCAGGGTACTGGACGGGTTTTCCCTGAATTATCCCGGCGAGCCCAGCTTCGGAACCTCCACCTGGACCCTGGACGAGATACACACCGACATCCTCTGGGAGGTGCTCTCCTTCATCGTCAACCCCAACATGGCCTTCGCCCTTTTCCTCTTCGCCATGTTCGCCTTCGCCTTCACCGCCACCAACCCCGGGGGCTACTTCACCCCGGTAATGGGGGGAGTTCTTCTCCTGGTTTCCCTCCTCGCCTTCGACTTTCTCCCGCTCTGGTACGTGGGGATCATCCTGGTCGTGGTCTCGATGGTTCTCTTCACTCTGGAGGTCCTCTTGAGCACGAAAGGGATCCTGGCCATCGGAGCCCTGGGCGCTCTCTTCGTCGGCGGTATAACCTTCTACCGTCCCGGCACCACCCAGGTATCCCTGGTTTTGCTGGTGCCCTCCCTGGCGGTCACCGGGGTCTTCTTCCTCATCGCCGTAAGCGGCGGCTTGGTGGTCAAGCTGCGGGCCAAGTCCATCAGCTCCGGGGAGATGATCGGAGAGATGGGCGTCTCCGCAACGAAGATCGGCGAGAAACGCCGCGGCAAGGTGAAGCTCAGGGGTGATCTCTGGCCGGCCATTGCATTACGGCCCATCGAACGGGGGAGGCGGATACGAGTCCGGGGGATCGAGGGGGTGCGCCTTCTGGTCGAACCGCTCCCGGAGCAGGATAAGACCTAAATCGAGGTCCGGCGTAAAAAACGGGGAGCCCATCGGGTTCCCCGTTTGGTTGGCGGGTGCGGCCCTAAGTCGTCCGAGGCCTCCTCTCACTTGCGAAAAATGCGAGGTACATCCCTACGAGAGGCCCAAGGGTCGTTAGCATCATGGCCACGGCCACGTTGCCCTGCGCACCACCGGTCACCGAGAAGAGAAGCAGCGGAACGCTCGTCGCAATCGGGACGAGGAACACCCATCGGAGCAGCTTTAAGTCTCTCCAACGCCGGAGCAGGACGACCGTTCCCACCGCAAGCAACCCGCCGCCAACCAGGATCAGATCCAGCCAGAGCAACCAGAGAGCACCGGCCTCCCGCAGCTCGACGAAATAGATCAGACCCGCGAGCCGGCACAGCCCGGCAAAGACGGTGAGGAAACCGATGCCCAGGGTAATCCTGGAGTACCGTTCGGGTTCCTCATCCGTGTAGCGCCTGCGGAAAAGCTCCTCCTGCTTCTTGAAGAAACGCACGATCCGTTTGTGTGACCCGACGAGGGCGCCGATAAACCCCAAGCCCAGCCCGATGTGGGTGAAAATCTCGTCGTAGGAGCCGAGGAAGGTGTCGTCCGCCATCTCTCCCAGTACGTATCCCACGAAAAGGGCGAAGCCGAAGTTGAAGGCCAGGGAGACGACGAGCTTGAAGTAGCGCCACAGGTCTCCCCAGGGTCCGAAATCGGCAAGAAATTCCTCCTCGGGCTGCTCACTCTTCCTTTTCTTCTGCGATTTACGGGCCAAGGGTTCTCCTCGGTTAAGGGGTTATGAACGACGGAACCAGCGTCTAACCTGGGTCTCGGATAGCTCGGCGGTGGTCGGTCTACCGTGGGGGCAGGTGGATTTGTTGGGCGAGGCCAAAAGACGGCGCACGAGGCTGATCATCCCCTCGCGGGTCAGGCGCTCCCCGGCCTTGATCGCGGCCTTACAGGCGATGGTGCTCCGCATGAGGTGTTTTAGTTGAGCCAGGGGGGCGTCGTCGCCTATCCGAGCCAGCTCGGACAGCACCTCGACCGCAACCTGTTGCTCCTCCCCCGCCCCGACGAACGCGGGAACGGACATGACCCTGAAGGCGGCCGCGCCCGCGGTCTCGATGTGGAATCCGTAGGTTTCCAGAAGCCCCAGCAGCTCGGAAACCCTTCCGGCCTCCGCGGCCGACAGCTCGACGAGGGGCGGCAACAGAAGCTCCTGGCTGGCGGCTGAACCACCCCGTTCGCGGTCGGCGAGCTCCTCGTAGATCACCCTCTCGTGGGCCGCGTGTTGATCTATCACCAGAAGTCGGTCGGCGTACTCAACCAGGATGAAGGTGTTGGCGAACTGTCCCCGAACCTCCCAGGGCGCGTCGGAGTAGAGCGGCAGCGCGGCCTCGGTGGTGAAGTCCATCTGCTCCTCCGACGCCCCGGAACGCGGAAGGGGTCCGACCGGCTCCATAACCGATCTCTCTCTCTTTGGTAAACCGACGTTAAAAGGCACGTCGTCGTGACCGGGTCCGGCTCGCGGACCATAGATGGCAGACGGGAAGGGCTGGTCGGGGGACGGCGGCGCGAACCGCTCGTCCGGCTCTCCCGAAGCCAGGGGCATGGCCGCGGTGAGATCCACCCCGGCCTCGGAGAGTGCCCTGGCAATCCCGGCCTTGACCAGCCGTCGGATGGCGCCCTCGTCGGCGAATTTGACTAGGGCCTTCGTCGGGTGCACGTTGATGTCTATCCTGGACCCGGGGAGCTTGAGAAAAACGACCGCCTGGGGAAACCGACGCGCCGGGGTGATCCCACGGCAGGCGTTCGTCACCGAGTCTACCACCAGCCGCTCCCTCACCGGTCGGCCGTTCACGAAAACCAGGATTCCCCGGCGGTTGGACCGGTGCAGAACGTTGGGGTGCCAGATCACACCGTGAACGAGACCCACGCCCGGGCTCTCGTACTCGATGTGCTGGCCGCCCTGGGAGGATTTCGGGCCGAAGTAGTCGAGAACCCGCTGGAACTCGTCTGCGGGAGGTAGGGCCAGAACGGTTTTACCATCGGCGAGAAGGTGAAAGGAAACGTCGGGCCGGACCAGGGCCATCCGGGAGACGACCTCCACACAGACCGCGCGTTCACCGGCGAGAGTTTTCAGGAACTTGCGTCTGGCGGGAACGTTGTAGAAAAGATCGCCGACGACGATGTCGGTTCCCACGGGAGCCCCCGCCTCGCCGTGGCGCAGGAGCCTGCCGCCCTCGAAGATCACCTCCGTCCCCCGCTCCTGATCGTGGAAGCGGGTCACCAGGCGGACCCGCGATACGGCGCCGATGCTGGGCAGGGCCTCGCCGCGGAAGCCGTAGGTCCGGATCAGCTCCAGATCCTCGAACCGGTCTATCTTGCTCGTGGCGTGGCGCTTGAAGCAGGCGAGGGCATCCTCGGGGGTCATCCCGAATCCGTCGTCGGTCACGCGGACGAGGGACTTGCCGCCCGTCTCCAGCTCCACCTCGATGCGGCGAGCCCTGGCGTCGAGGGCGTTCTCCACGAGCTCCTTGACCACCGAGGCGGGGCGTTCGATCACCTCGCCCGCGGCGATGCGCTCCGCCACAACGTTTGGTAGAACCTTGATAATTCCTAAATCATACCGTATAACATCAGTAAAAAGTAAATCACCTTTTACGTTAAAACTTCTATCTTTTAACTTAATATCCCGCCCTATTTGGCGTATTAATTCA
>DAOVLG010000422.1 GCA_030631385.1 Candidatus Coatesiibacteriota bacterium
ATTGAAAAGGGCGCGGTGGGCCAGACAACCCACCGTGACCACCGTCGTCTTAAAGAAACCCCGAGGCGCCAGGATCAGCGCCCGGGGCTCGTCGGCGACCAAACGGAGCCACTCGCGGTGGAATGGCTCGAAGCGTCGCTCGGGGTAGAGGCAGCTCGTCAGGAAGAGCCAGGGGTCACGGCGAAGGATCCAGTGCAGTGATGCGCGCTGCCGCTCCGGGGACAGACCACGCAGGTAATCCCAGATGTTCGTTCGACGGTGAGCCTCTCCGAAAGGGTTTGCAGATTGGCATTTTTTGATTACTTTTCCTCATCGTCAACCCCCCAGCTCCCTCCGTAAACGCTCGACGATGTCAAGACCGATGGCATCCGACTCCTTCTCCCCGGACGTATCGCCATCGAGTAGGAGGAGCATCTTCGCCGCTTCGAGGAGGTCCCGGGGCTTGGTGAATGCTAGCCGTCCCTCCTCCGCCTCCGCTTCGGCCCGTTCGAGGAGCCTCGCCAGGAGTCTGGCCACCGCTTCCCTCGGTGAACCGGTCCCCTTTGCTCCACCGGCCATCATACACCCGTCATGATTTCCGCCCACCCAGCAGGTAGGCGCGTACTCGGTTCAGACGCCGCCCCGAGGAGAACCAGCGATCTGCATCACGGAGCATGAAGAGGTAAATCTCCCTCGCCCGCAGTTGCACCTCTTGACGGGAAAGGTCGTCGTTCTCCGACTTTACGGCACCTTCGATCCGGGAAAGGGGCCACACCTCTGTGGGAAGCTTAAACATACGACCAAATCAAGGAGTTCGACACGAAGAGCGAGGGTCTTTCCACCACAGGGTCGGTGGATTCGAGTCCCCCTCTCACCCTTTATTACGGATTAACCGGCACACTTTATAACACATGCATCATATAATCATCATACAAGGTTGATCTTCTACCCACCGAACCTTGGATTCACCACCACCCGTCTAACCAAACGCCGGCGCGCCCTCGCCAGGATCGCAGCGAGCCGGGGCTGGCTGACACCGAGCGACTCGGCCACCTCCCGCTGCTTGTACCCGGCGAGATAGTAGAGCGTCACCGCCTTCCTCTCCCGAAACGGCAACCCATCCAACAGGTCCTCAACCTCGAGCTTGACCGATAGCCAATCCTCGAGTGAACGTTTGATATTCCCCGATCTGCGTACCCGGGTCTCGGTTGACATCCGAAAAACGTGGGGATGGAAGAGGTAGGCCAGAGCGTGGGGATAGAGCCGTAATATACCGCGCAGGCGCTCGTCGGGATCCAGTTTCGAGACGTTGAGCAGCACCGTTCCTCCTTTTGTAATCTATTCCGGCAACAGAAACTTGACATTTGTAAAAATGCATTATATAATCATCATGGAAGGGGAAAGAAAAGTCTACAGAACATCATAATACAATCATAAAACAATGTCAAGCACCGTCAGGAGAAGGGGATGGAAACCCTCGGCTCACGTATAAAACGGCTCCGCACCGCCCTCAACCTGCGACCCGCCGAGCTTGCTCGTCTCGTCGGTGTCCCCCCTCAGTACATTGACAACTGGGAGAACCGCGGCCACCGCCCCAGCGCCCGCTACGGCATCCTCCTGGCCCAGGCGCTCGGGATTACCCAGGAGGAGCTCTTCACCGGTCGCAAACCGGCCAGCCACGACGAGCTCTCCAAATTGACCGTTAGGGAGCTTTTACAGAAGGCCGCCCAGGCCACCGCCGCCCTGCCGGGATACGAGATACGGCGCTTCCCGCTTCTGGGCGAGATCGCCGCCGGCGCTCCCTTCGAGGCCGAAAGCGACGAGACCATGCCCGTCGCCACCCACGTCCCCCGAGGCACTCCCGATAACTGCTACTTCCTGCGTGTCCAGGGCGATTCCATGCTGGGCGACGGCATCATCTCCGGCGACCTCGTCCTCATTGACCCCAACACGGACCTGGAACGGATCAACGAACAGGAAATCTACGCCTTCCTGCTGAACCAAATCGAGGTCACCCTGAAGAGGATCAAACAGGTGGGCGGGGTGCTGTGGATGGTGGGCTCCAACCCGCGGATCCCACCCATCCCGCTCACGGACGACGAACACGGCGAGGCGCGCATCCTGGGCAGATTGATCAAACTGG